>CACZWA010000153.1 GCA_902784685.1 uncultured Ruminococcus sp. | reverse complement strand
AAACGATGGTTCGTCTTGCGAGAGCCAATGAATCGCTTCTTGTTCCGTTTGTGGATTCAAAGGGAAGCTTCGGTAAAAAATATTCGTCCGATATGGCATATGCCGCGCCCAGATATACCGAGGCAAAGCTCGAAGCAATCTGTAACGAGGTTTTCCGTGATATTGATAAAAACACGGTGGATTTTGTCGATAACTACGACAACACGATTAAAGAGCCGACGCTTCTTCCCGTGGCATTTCCGAATATAATTGTAAATCCTAACGAAGGTATAGCCGTAGGTATGGCGAGCAAAATATGCAGTTTTAACCTTCGTGAGGTTTGCGCAGGAACGGCGGCGTATTTAAAAAACGAAAAAGCCGATATTTACGAGCATATCATAGCGCCCGACTTCCCGACAGGCGGCACGCTTGTTTATAACAAAGAAGCGCTTAATGCGGTTATGGACAGCGGCAGGGGCAGTTTTAAGGTAAGGGCAAAATATAGGTATGACAAAGAAAATTCATGCATAGAAATTTACGAGATACCATATTCTACAACCATAGAGGCTATAAGAGATAAAATAATAGAA
Organism: uncultured Ruminococcus sp.; assembly: GCA_902784685.1. Taxonomy (GTDB): domain Bacteria; phylum Bacillota; class Clostridia; order RUG12999; family RUG12999; genus RUG12999. The sequence continues at coordinate 6,819 of CACZWA010000153.1, read as the reverse complement.
TGTGTAAAAACGGGAAAAACAAAAGAGATAACGGATATTCGTGATGAAACGGACCTTAACGGACTTAAACTAACCATAGATATACGAAAAAGCACCGACCCCGAACAGCTTATGGCAAAGCTTTTCAAGCTTACACCGCTTGAAGATTCCTTTGGCTGTAACTTTAACGTGCTTATCGGCTCAAAGCCTATGGTGCTTGGAGTTAAGAGTATTATTGCCGAGTGGTCAAAATTCAGGATAGGCTGCGTAAGGCGTGGACTTGAATACGATATTAAAGAAAAATCCGATAAGCTCCATCTTCTTCAGGGTCTTAAAAAAATCCTTCTCGATATTGATAAGGCAATCGCCATTGTGAGAACAACCGAGGCAGACTCGGAGGTTGTTCCGAACCTTATGAAGGGCTTTGATATTGACGAGGTTCAGGCGGAATATGTTGCGGAAATAAAGCTCCGCAGTTTGAACAAGGAATATATTTTAAAAAGAACAAACGAAATAGAAAAGCTTATTTCTGATATTGAGGAAATGAAACGCATACTTTCAAGCGATAAAGAGGTTAAAAAGGTTATTATAAAACAGCTTGAAGAAATTGCAAAAAAATACGGCGAGGACAGAAAGACCGACCTCATTGACGAAAGCGAAACGGAAAGCGTGGAAATAGTTCAGCAGGTTGAAGACTACCGTGTAAAAATGTTCTTCACAAGAGAGAATTATCTTAAAAAAATTACGCTTGCTTCGCTTCGTGCCGCTTCGGAGCAGAAGCTTAAGGACGGCGATGAAATTGTTTGCGCAGAAGAAGCTTCAAACCGTGACGACGTGCTTTTATTCTCGGATAAAGGCAATGTGTATAAATACCGCATAAGCGAAATAAACGACTGCAAGGCAAGCGCCTACGGCGAATTTTTGCCGAATATTTTAGGCTCGGAGCCCGGCGAAAAAATTGTATATATGACTGTGACGTCCGACTATAAGGGATATATGATTTTTGCCTTTGAAAACGGCAAGCTTGCAAAAGTTGAGCTTTCGGGATATGCCACAAAAACCAACCGACGCAAGCTTACAGGCGGATACAGTATAAAATCTCCGCTTGCGGGAATTATGCGTATTCCTTACGATACCGATATTGCTCTTATGAGCAAAGGCGGCAGAGCGCTTATTATAAACACGGCGCTTGTTGCTCCGAAGGCAAAGCGTGATACTCAGGGCGTGCAGGTTTATCTTTCAAAGAGAGATAAACTGCTTGATAAAATGATGCTTGCCGAAAAGTGCAACTTTAAAAATGCGGAGGACTACGTTTCGGGAAGAATACCGTCATCGGGGCAAAAGCTCAAAGATGATGACAGCAAAGTTAAGCAGATAAGTTTTTTTGATGAATAAACGGAAAGGAACGGATTTATGAAAGTTTTGTTTTTATCGGTTACGGCGGGCAACGGACATAACAGCTGTGCCAACGCAATAAGAGACTATCTTGAAGAAAAAGGCGAAAAAACCTATATTCTTGATATTTACGGCTATATAAACAAAATGCTCGGAAAATCGGTATCCGAAATATATAACTTTTCAATTGCAAAAATTCCGAAGGTTTTCGGAACGCTTTACGATATAGAGGAGCATAACAAGGTAGGCGTATGCTCGCTTATGGATAATATCAACCGCCTTGCCTGCAAAAAAATAAATGAGTTTATAAAAGAAAACGGTATTGACACCATTGTTACAACTCACGTTTTCGGCGGTCAGCTCATAACAAGGCTTAAACGCAAGAAAAAAATTGACGTTTTAAGCATAGGCGTTGTAACGGACTTTACCCTTCACCCACATTGGGAAAACACAAGGCTCGACTACTATGTTATTCCGGACGAGGGGCTTATGCGCCAATGCATAAAGCGAGGTCTTAAAGAAGAAACGCTTCTTCCGATAGGAATACCGCTTAATTTAAAATATTTGGAGCGTAGGGATAAGCGTGAAAGCAAAATAAAGCTCGGTTTTAATCCCGACAAACCTCTTGTTTTTGTTATGATGGGAAGTATGGGACACGGCAATATAAGCGCAATAATAAGCGAAGCGGACAGCAGTAACTGTGATTATCAGCTTGCAATTGTATGCGGAAACAACAAGCGTGCGAAAACAAGGCTTGAAAAAAGAAGCTTTAATAAAGAGTGTAAAATTTACGGCTTTGTTGATAATGTTGATGAGTTTATGGACGCCGCAGACTGTATCATTACAAAACCGGGCGGACTTACCGTAACGGAGAGCCTCGCAAAGTGCCTTCCGATGATATATGTTGACCCTATACCGGGACAGGAGCTTAAAAACGTTGATTTTCTCGTAAACAACGGAGCAGGAATTTACGTTACAAAAAACTACACATTAACCGACGCTCTCGACCAGTTTTTCCGCTATCCCGAAAGACGTGACGAAATGAAAATATGCGTTGAAAGACTTTCCAAGCCCCTTGCCGCAAAAACGCTCGGTGACTTTATTTTGTCGAATTTGGACAAAACGACGAATAATAAAGAATAAAAGCAATATAATTGTAACATAGAGACTATTGACAAAAGCGTAAAATGAATATAAAATAATATTGGTACAGTTATATATAAGGGAGTTTGGCATATGAGTGAAAAAATGTCACCGAAAAAAACATCAATTGACGTAAAGAAGGTTGTTATTGCCGCCGCCGCAGTTATAGTCCTTGTAATGGCGGTTACAGGCGCTTACTGCTCGTTTCTTGTTTCGCATTACGGCGGCAGTAAGGCAATTGCAAGCGGAATCACCATAGACGGAATTGATGTCGGCGGAATGGACGAAAAACAGGCGGAAAACGCTGTGCTTGAAAGCAAAGAGGCGCTTGCCTCAAATACGCTTGAACTTGTTATGGACGAGAAAATCACAACCGCCGAATTCAGCGAATTTGAAATTGATTATCATGCAGACGAAGCCGCAAAAAAAGCTGTCGATTACGGCAAAACAGGCAGTCTGTTAAAGCGAATATCGGAATGCAGAAATATTAAAAAGGGTAAAGTGAACATTGAAACAGAGCCTGAGGTGTCCGAAGAAAGCGTTTCGGATTATGTTTCGGCATATTTCCAGAGTATAGGCTCAACCGTTGTTGAAAATTCTTACCGAATAGACGGCGACAAGCTTGTGCTTCAGAACGGAAAGTCGGGGCAAGGTGTTGACAGAGACGCACTTATTAAAGATATAACGGAGCTTCTTTTAAGCGGCAAGGCGGGGAAAATCGGTGTAAATCTTGCGCATATTGACCCCATGCCGTGGGACGCCGCCGCAATTGAAAAAGAGGTATGCAAAGGCCCTGAAAACGCTTCTTACGAAAAGCGTGACGGAAAGGGATATATTGTTGAAGCAAAAAGGGGCTACAAATTCAAGCTTTCCGACCTTGAAAAGCTTATAGCCGACAATAAAGAAAACGACAAACCGTATAGTCTTAAGATTGAAGTTATTGAACCGACTGTAAAGACCGTGGATGAAAGCGGTCTGTTTAAAGAGGTTATTTCGGAGTACACCTCCTCGCTTGCAGGAAGTGATGCAAACAGACGTAAAAATGTTGAGATTGCCTGTGCAAGCGTAAACGGCTCGGTTTTAAATCCGGGCGAAATTTTCTCGTATAACGCCGCTCTCGATCCTGTAACTGCTGCGGCAGGATACAGAGAAGCTACTATTTTCACAACAAAAGGACACGAGGCAGGTATAGGCGGCGGAGTTTGCCAGGTTTCTTCAACTCTTTACAGCGCCGCTCTTTACGGCAATTTTGAAATTGTAAAACGTCGCAACCATATGTATATTGTGGGTTATGTTCCTTACGGACAGGACGCAACGGTATATGAAGGCGAGCTTGATTTCCGTTTTAAAAACAATACAAACGAGCCTATTAAAATTACGGCGGCAGTTTCGGGCGGAACGGTCTATATAAAAATTCTCGGCAAAAAGCCCGACCCTTCCTTAAAGGTTGAGATAGAGAATATTATTGTCAATCGCAGTCAGCCGCAAACTGTTGTAAAAGAGGATCCAAGCCTGCCGGAGGGCAAGGTTACGGTTTCGGAAAAAGGTACAATCGGTCTTACTGTCGATACTTACAAAAAGATTTTCAAAAACGGCGAGCTTCAAAGTCGTGAATATCTTCACAGAAGCGTATATAAACCGATTGACAGAGTTGAAATTCACGGGACGGCAAAATCGGCAGAAACATCGGCAGAGCCGGAAAATGCTCCCGAAAATACGGAAAAACCGCAAAACGAAGGAGCGTCAAATAAACCGCAGACAAGCGATGAGAGCGTTTCAAAGCCTGCAACCGAAAAGCCTGCGGAAAGCGGAAATGCTTCAACTGCCGCAACAGCGGCAGAAAGCCACGATAGCTACGAAGGAATTTAATTTTTGATATAAAAAAGAAGCCATTGACTTTCGTCTCTACCGTACCTATGTACGCCGACGAGTTTTAAAGGACGAAATATACCTTCGCTTCTCAGCCTCTGCTCAGCTTAATGACTTTGTCATTAAGCTGAAGCCATTGATTTTCGTCAATGGCTTCTTTTTAAATTAGCTTAATTTATTCTGCTGAAAAGCTGTCTTTACCTACTCCGCAAAGAGGACATTCAAAATCCTCCGGCAAATCCTCGAATTTTGTTCCGGGAGCAATGCCGTTTTCCGGTGAGCCTGCTTCTTCATCGTAAACCCAACCGCATACGTCGCAAACATATTTCATTTTTTTCACCTCCGCTTTTATAAATTTATTAAATAATTTTAAATTATTTTTGCAAAACAAAGTCTGATTTCGGGTGCTTGCAAAGCGGGCAAACCCAGTCGTCCGGCAAGCTTTCAAACGGCACGCCTTCTGCGGCTTCGTCATAGATATATCCGCATATCGTACATACCCAAACCTTGCCCTCAGATTTTTTAACGGGGGGCTTTGGCTTAATATGCTCAAAATAATATGCATATGTTACGGACGGAATATCCGAAAGCACCTGAGCCTGAGTAACCTCGGCAATAAATACCGTATGGCTTCCGCAGTCCTCTGTCTTAACCACTTTGCCCGAAATAAAGGCATTTGTATATTTCGGAATGTAGTAAACTCCGTTTTCGCTGCGGCGAACTGCGTCGCACTTTTCAAATTTATTAACATCTCTGCCGCTTTTAAAACCGAAGTGTTCAATCACACGCATCGGCACTTCCTCGGTAAGGACGGAAATATTAAATGTACCTGTTTTCATAATTATATCGTGCGTATAATTCTTTTTATTTACAGAAATTGCAATCCTTGCGGGGTTTTCGGCAACTTGTGTAACGGTATTTATTATGCAGCCGTTATCTTTTTCGCCGTCCTTTGCGGTAAGAACAAACAGTCCGTAAGTGAGATTTCTGTAAGCCATATCGTTAATGGCGTTTTCATAGCTTTCGGCAGGAAGCTCATCGCCTTTAATATCGCTATAAATTGCATTTACAAGAGCGTCAATCTCCGCAAGCTGATTTTCTTTAAGACTTGATTTAAGCGTAACCGTTTCGTTTAAGAAGGTCATATTTTTAAGCCCTTCAAGAATACCTTTCATAAGCTTGCCGCTTGTAGGCGCCCATGAGCCGTTTTCAACAAAAGCTACCGTTCTGCCGCCGATAGCATGTGCGGCAAGGTCGTGAAGGAAGTCCTCCATTTTTACAAAAATACCTGCATTATAGGTAGTTGAAGCAAAAATGAGATGGCTGTATTTAAAGCAAGCCGCAATTATTTCCGAAGCATGAGTGACGGAAACATCGTACATTACGGTTTTTATGCCCTTTTCACGGAGCTTTGAGGAAATGATTTCAGCCGTGTTTTCGGTGTTGCCGTAAACAGAAGCGTATGCAATAACAACGCCTGTTTCTTCGGGGGTGTAACTGCTCCATTTAACGTATTTGTCAACAAAATCACCGATATGTTTTCTCCAAACAAAGCCGTGAAGCGGACAAATCATTTCAATTTCAAGCCCTGCGGCTTTTTTAAGCACCGCCTGAACCTGAGTACCGTATTTTCCGACAATGTTTGTGTAATACCTTCTTGCCTCGTTCATATACTCGGCGTTAAAATCGACCTCGTCGGCAAAAATTGCGCCGTTAAGTGCGCCGAATGTACCGAAAGCGTCGGCAGAAAACAGAGTTTTTGTTGTTATATCGTAGGTCATCATAACTTCGGGCCAATGCACCATCGGCGCCATAACAAAAGTAAGCTCATGACTGCCGAATTTTAAGGTGTCGCCCTCCTTGACGGTTTTGAAATTTGCCTTCACCTCAAAAAACTGCCCCATCATTTTTGCGATTTTATCGTTGCAAACAATTGTTACATCGGGATAGTAACGAAGTAGCTGTTCGAGAGTTGCGGAATGGTCAGGCTCAAGATGATGAACCACAATATAGTCAAGACTTTTTCCGCCAAGCTCATGAGCAAGATTTTCAAAAAACACATTGCCGACAGCTTTATCGACAGTATCAAAAAGCACGCTCACTCCTTCGCTTTTTAAAAGGTAGGAGTTGTACGAAACGCCGTGCGAAAGCGGATAAACCGCCTCGAAAATCGAGATTTTTCTATCGTTTCCGCCGACCCACACAAGGTCGTCGGAGATTTTTTTTGTGCAATACATTTAAATTCAATCCTTTCGGGGAAATATCTTTTTCATCTATAATATCTTACCATATTTAGCCGTTTCTGTCAACCTGAAAATAAGAAAAATATTTTCGGTTGACAAAGAAAAAATAATATGCTAAAATTTAAAAGGCGGCAGAAAGGAACGTGCTTTAAATGAAAAAAATTCTACTTGACGAAAACAAAAAATTTTA
>CACZWA010000152.1 GCA_902784685.1 uncultured Ruminococcus sp. | reverse complement strand
CACCATTATCCTTTTTATCATATAACTGTCAAATAAAAACCGTTAAACTCCTGCCTTGTATTAGTTTGCTTGCGGTAGACCGAGTTTGTCAGCACTCTGCCCCTGCCTTTCGGCAGGGGATTAACATTTATTCGGTTAGCCGTTATATCCGAGGTCAAAAGCTTTAAGATTTATATCTACAAACTTTTCCGGAACGGTCTCTTTTATAGTCTGCGTCCATTTTTCGTATGCAATATCGGTAGACTTTGCCATAACGCCGATAAGCACAACATTTACCGCCTTAATATTGCCCGCCTGTTTTGCGAGTGAAACGGCGTCAACAATTTTCGCATCGACCTTGGCGGCAATTTTCTCTGTAATGCTTTCGGGATACTTTGCCGCACCCGTAATAACAGGCATTGGATTGATTTCCTGGCTGTTTATTATCATTTTTCCGCCCTTTTTAAGGTACGGAAGCGCACGGTAAGCCTCAAGTGACTCAAAAGCAAGAATAATATCCGCTTCGCCACGGTCGATTATCGGTGAATAAACCGCATCGCCGTATTTTACATAGGTTACAACACTTCCGCCTCTTTGGCTCATTCCGTGAACCTCCGAAACCTTTACATCATAGCCCTCGTTTATAACCGTATTGCCAAGTATTCGGCTTGCAAGGAGAGTACCCTGACCGCCTACGCCTACTATCATTATATTTTTGGTCATAGCTTAGTCCTCCTCCTTTTTAATTGCGTCAAACGGACATACGTTTACGCAAAGTCCGCAGCCGTTACACTGGTTAAGGTCAATTTTAACTCCGTCACCATCACTCGAAATTGCCGGGCAACCGAGCTTCATACACATTTTACATTTTTTGCACTTATCGGTTATAGCGCAATGCCCTGTGTATTTTACGGTTTTAAGAAGTGCGCAGGGGCGCTGTGCAATTATAACCGACGGCTCATCTGCCGCAACTTCTTCTTTAACAACCTTTTCAAAATTTTTAACGTCAAACGGGTCTGCAACAACAACTCTGCCAACACCTATCGCCTTGCAAAGCGCAACGAGATTTACCTGCTTTGTTTCTTCCTTGCGTATGGTGTAGCCTGTTGTGGGGTTGTCCTGATGACCTGTCATACCCGTAATTGAGTTATCGAGAATTATAACCGTGTTTGCACCCTTATTATACACAATATCAACAAGTCCGGTTATGCCGGAATGCATAAAGGTTGAATCGCCGATTACCGAAACAAGCTTTTTGTTAAATTCGGCGCCTCTTGCCTTTGCCATACCGAGCGCCGCCGAAACCGAAGCGCCCATACAAATTGTAGTATCAACGCTTGCAAGCGGCGCAACAGCTCCGAGCGTGTAACAGCCAATATCGCCCGAAACCACAAGACCGAGCTTTTTAAGCACATAAAACGTTGCTCTGTGGGGGCAACCTGCGCACATAACCGGCGGACGAACAGGAATAGGCTCATCTGCCTCGGAAAACTCAGGTCTGTCCTCGCCGAGTACGGCTTTTTTAATCATGGCGGGTGTGTATTCGCCAAGCATTGTAAACGCTTCTTTTCCGACAATATTCTTTACGCCGATTGCCTTGCAATGCTCCTCAAAGAAGGGGTCAAGCTCCTCAATCACATAAACCTTCTCAAATTTTGCCGCAAAGTCAAGTATTTTCTTTTCGGGTAAGGGATAAACCATACCGAGCTTTAAGTAGCTCACCTTGTCGCCGAGCGCTTCTTTTGCGTACATATACGATATACCCGAAGTTATAACGCCGATTTTTCCGTTATTCATCTCGGTGGTGTTAAGCTCCGTGTTTTCCGCAAACTCACGGAGCGCCGCCATGCGTTTTTCAACCTCAACATGACGTTTTATGGCGTTTGCAGGCATCATAACATTTTTTGCAATATTTTTCTCATAAGGTTTAAGCTCGTAATTTTCTCTTTCACAAAGTTCAACCATGCTCTGCGAGTGCGAAACCCTTGTTGAAAGGCGAAGCACGGCAGGAATATCGTACTTTTCCGAAAGCTCATAGGCAAGCTTTGTGTACTCTTTACATTCCGAGGAGTCGGACGGCTCGAGCATAAGCAGTTTTGCGGCTTTTGCGTAATGCCTTGAATCCTGCTCGTTTTGAGAAGAGTGCATTCCGGGGTCGTCCGCAACGCAGAAAAGCAGTCCGCCGTTTGTACCGATATAGCTCACGGTAAACATCGGGTCTGCCATAACGTTCATGCCGACATGCTTCATGCACGACATTGCTCTTGCGCCCGCAATTGAAGCGCCGATTGCAACTTCTGCCGCAACTTTTTCGTTTGGCGCCCATTCGGCATATATTTCGGGATACTGAACAATATTTTCGGTAATCTCGGTACTGGGAGTACCGGGATAAGAGGCAACAACGGTAACGCCGGCTTCATATGCGCCTCGTGCTACCGCCGCATTGCCAAGTAACAGCTTTTTCATAATATCTTCCTTTCGTATAAATAAAAATGTTAATTTCGGGCGACCACGCAGGGTCGCCCCTACATCGTCACAAGTCGCCTTTTAGCTCGCAAAGCTCCGCTTGCTCGCCCTGTCAGGCGACTTGTTCCTCTCCCCAAAAAATCTCACGATTTTTCGGGGACCCCATTATGTGTGCCGCTATGAGCCTTCCCCT
>CACZWA010000151.1 GCA_902784685.1 uncultured Ruminococcus sp. | reverse complement strand
CACGGTCCGAGCCGTGACTGGCTTAATATTGTAAAAACAAGCAGCGCAAGAACAAAAATAAATCAATGGTTTAAAAAAGAGGGCAGAGAGGAAAATATTGCCCTTGGCAGAGATATGCTTGAGCACGAAATAAAAAAGACGGGTTACACCGCTCAACAGCTTATGATTCCCGAAACCATCGAGCAGATTTTACGCAAAAACAATTTTCAGACAACGGACGACTTATACAGCGCAATTGGTTTTGGCGGAATACCTGCCGCGAAGGTTGTTCAGAAAATGCGTGAGGAGTATAAACGCCGTACAAAGAAAATTGAAGCTCCTGCTGTCGGCAGCCGTCACAGCACGAAAAAACAAAACGGCGGCAGCGGCGTCATTGTTGAGGGGCTGGAAGGTTGTCTTGTGCGGCTTTCAAAGTGCTGCCGACCGATTCCCGGTGACGATATTGTAGGTTATATCACGCGTGGCAGAGGTGTATCTGTCCACAGGAGAGATTGCGTAAATGTTAAAAATATTGATTCCGAACAGAGCGAAAGCCGTATAGTAAATGTAAGCTGGGAAAACGCTTCACCCGCCGAGCGCTATTGTGCCGACCTTCTTATTGTCGCCGATGACAGAACAGGGCTTCTTGCTGATATTATCAATACAATTTCAACTATGAAAATACCCTCAAACACATTTAACGCAAGGGTTAATAAAAATATGGAGGCGCTTGTAAACGTAGGTGTTGAAGTAAGCACCGCAGAGCAAATTGACGAGCTTATCGCAAAGCTTAAAAATGTCAGCGGCGTTATTTCCATTACAAGAAGTTCTCAATAGGAGATTTTTATGAAAACAACAATTTATCTTATTCGTCACGGTGAAACCGAGGCGAATTTAAGCAATACCTATGTCGGACACACCGACGCGCTGCTTACCGAAAAAGGACGGTTGCAGGCGAAAACAGCAGCGGAATATTTTAAAAATATTCATGCGGATTTTATTTATTCGAGCGATTTAAGCCGTGCCTTTGAAACCGCCCTTTGCACAGCCTCTCTTAAAGGTATGGAAGTTATAAAAGACGTGCGTTTCAGAGAGATGTACGGAGGCAAGTGGGAAAACTTAAAAATAGAAGATATTGCCAAAAAATATCCCGATGAATACGATATTTGGTGTAATGATGTGGGAAGGCTGCATTGTGTGGGCGGTGAAAGTGTGGGAGATGTACAGGAAAGGATTATTTCGGCGCTTACGGATATTGCCGAAGAGCATAAAGGCAAAACAATTTTTGTTTTCTGCCACGCCGCCGTAATACGATTTACTTCAGCAAAGCTATACGGTATGACGCCGGAAGAAACAAAAGCTCTGCCGTGGGCTTCAAACGCTTCCTCTACCGTAATCGAATATGAAAACGGCAAATTTACTGTAAAAGATTACGGATATGACAAATATATGGGCAAGCTTACAACATATGTAAATTTTTAAAACTGCCAGGCTTACTACGGAAAGGATTGATTAACATATATGGCGCTTTCAAAAATTTTCAGCGTTAGCCTTCTGGGGCTTTCGGGCTGTATGATAGAAACCGAAGCGGATATTTCACAGGGACTTCCCGCTTTTGATATTGTAGGGCTTCCCGATGCCGCCGTTAAGGAATCAAAGGAACGGGTACGCTCCGCCATATCAAACACAGGCTTTGAGTTCCCTTTAAAAAGGGTTACTATAAACCTTGCTCCGGGCGATATGAAAAAGGAAGGGCCCGGTTTTGACCTTCCGATTGCCGTTTCGGTGCTTGTAACAGACGGACAGATTATTGCGAAAAACACGAACGAATACGCTTTTTTCGGTGAGCTTAGCCTCGGCGGCGAGCTGCGTCCCGTAACGGGCGTCCTTCCAATGGTTTTATGCGCAAAGGAAAACGGCATAAAAAAATGCATACTTCCTGCCGCTAATGCAAAAGAGGCCGCTATTGTTGACGGCATAAGCATATACGGCGCTAAAACGCTTGCGGACGTTGTCAATCATTTAAGCGGCGAAGCTGAAATTGAGCAGACATATGTAAACACAGAGGATATTTTTGAAAAAAGCTTTAATACATATCTTGATTTTTCAGACGTAAAAGGTCAGCTTAATGTTAAACGCGCGCTTGAAATTGCGGCTGCGGGTGGGCATAACTGTCTTATGATAGGCTCTCCCGGTTCAGGCAAAACCATGCTTGCTCAAAGGCTGCCCGGTATTCTCCCCGAAATGAGCTTTGACGAAGCAATAGAAGTCACAAAAATACATTCGGTTGCGGGAACTCTGAAAAACGGCACGGCAATCGTAACTTCAAGGCCGTTCAGAAGCCCCCACCATACAACCTCATCAATTGCGCTTTCGGGAGGCGGCAGAGTACCGCGTCCCGGCGAAATCAGTCTTGCGCACAACGGGGTGCTTTTTCTTGATGAGTTGCCGGAGTTTCGTAAAGACGCGCTTGAAGCGCTGCGCCAGCCTCTTGAGGATGGAGAAGTAAACATTTCAAGAGTCAATGCAAGCATAACCTATCCTTGCAGATTTATGCTTGTCGCGGCAATGAATCCTTGTCCCTGCGGATATTTCGGTGACAGCAAGCGCCGCTGTACCTGTACACCTGCGCAGATTTCAAAATATCTCGGCAAAATAAGCGGTCCGATGCTTG
>CACZWA010000150.1 GCA_902784685.1 uncultured Ruminococcus sp. | reverse complement strand
TTATAGTATATATAGAGTAAGATTTCAAGCTCATTTTTTGTAGACCGTAACTGTTGATGATGATTTTACATATTATTTTTTCGGTACAGATACGGAGACATGCCTGTATGAGATTTGAAGATATAAGAAAAGTAGTTTGAATCGTTAAATCCGACAGCATAAGAAATCTCGGTTATGCTTAGCTTTGTATGCAGCAGAAGGGATTTGGCTGACTCAAGCCGTACCGAATTGAGATATTCGCTGAAGCCTTTACCCGTTATTTTCTTGAAATTATGACTTATGCTCGAACGACTGCATGAAAGCGCAGTGCATATACGGCTTAGAGTAAGATTTTCGGCATAATGGCGATTTACATATTTTATTACTTTGTCAATACAACTGACATTGGGACTTGTTTTACGGAGATTTTTAATAGGTATTGAATAGTCTTTTGAAGCTTTTTCTATATATGAATTGCAGTTGTTATTTCTGTATCCGCTTACACAAATAAAGCCCACCTGAGAAACTCCGTCACAAATCGGATAGACATATTCAAATACACCTGCATAACAAGTACCGCAAAAAGGACCGTTTTTACATTTATCTTTTATTTTGCTTTGTCTTTCCACACAATGTTTATGAGCATTTGGAAAAGTTTTTACGTAAATGCAGTGAGGATTTCCGTGTATGTTAAAAGCAATCAGCTCGCATGAGGAAATAAGGTGTTCATTTTCGTATGTATGAAGAGTTATTTCAAGGCTGCATTTTTCTTTAAGAAAAAGTATGTAGTTTTTGATTTCAGTAATATTATCCATGCAATTTGCACCTTTTTATAGCTTTTTAGAACAAAAACAAAGGTTTTTTATATATTTTTGTGCTATTATTGTATCATAATAATACGGAGGTGTCAAGATGAAATTTTGTACAGAAATTGAAAACATAAAGGAATATGACGTTATTGTTGCCGGTTCGGGTCCTGCGGGAATAGCGGCTGCCATACTGTCAGGACGAAATGGCGCGCGGACATTGCTTGTAGAAAGCTGCGGCAGAGTAGGCGGTGTATCAACAGCAGGAATGATGAGTCATTTTACGGGAACCGTGGGAAATCATGTGTATCACGAAGTTCTGGAAAGAGCCGCAGAAAAAAATCCTTTTGACAAAGGCGTAAAAACACGGTACATAGACCCCGAGCTTTTAACTATCACATATATTGAAATGCTGGAGGAAGCAAATGTTGAAATTTTGTTATATACTACATTTTGCGATGTAATAATGGAAGGCAGTACTGTGAAAGGAATTATTTGTCACAACAAAGACGGATTTTGTGCATTTGGTTCAAAGGTAGTCATCGATGCTACAGGAGACGGCGATGTGGCATATAAAAGCGGTGTTCCTTACATTATGGGCAGAGAAAGCGATGGGAAAATGCAGCCTGCTACTCTTATGTTTAAGGTGGGTGGTGTTGATATGGAAAGAGCGGTTTTCGCCGGCTCATTTGAAACACTGGTTCATACTGAAAAGGGTGAGCTGCAGGCGCTTGCCAGAGAAAAGCTTCCTGCGCCGGCAGGTCATGTTTTACTCTATAAGTCAACCATTCCGGGAATAGTAACATGTAATATGACAAATGCAACAGGTATAGACGGTACAAATGCACAAAGCATTACACATGCTGAAATAGTATGCCGTAAGCAGATACCGGAAATATTGAAATTCCTCAGGGAATATGTACCCGGGTATGAGGACTGCTATATTGTTGGAAGTGCCTCTTTGATTGGAATTCGTGAAACCCGTCACTTTGAGGGTATAAAGACAATTACAGAGGACGATATCTTAAAGGCAGTACAGTATGATGACTATGTAGTATATGATGCACATTTTAACTTTGACGTACATAACATCACAGGCTCAGGCCTTGACAAAACCGGGTGTCAGCATAAATTCACACAGAAAAAAGGATATACTATACCTTACGGCTGTCTTGTACCGAAGAAAATTGACGGACTTCTTTTATCCGGCAGAAATATATCAGGTACTCATATGGCACATTCAAGCTTCAGAGCTATGCCTATTTGTATGGGTTTGGGCGAAGCGGCAGGAATAGCGGCAGCATTGTCTGTAAAGCAAAATATAAAAGTACGAGATATAGACGTAAGAGATATTCAGGCTGTGGTTCGTTAAAGGAAGGGGTGGATTATAATGAAAATTCATAGTGATTTTGTCGGCGGTAATATTACCGTTATTAAACAAAACGAAAAAGATGTATATCTTGAAAATCAGATACGCGATTCGGAAAAAGACTGGTTTTATTGGGCTTTTTGTATTGAAGGTGCTGAAGGTAAAAAAATAACCTTTCATATGCAGCCGACCCGACTGGGATATTGGGGACCTGCCGTAAGCCACGACCTTGAAAGCTGGCATTGGCTTGACAGTGTTGACGGAGACACCTTTACATACAAATTTACAGATGATGAAAACAAAGTGTACTTCGCGCACAGCATGCTCTATCACCCGGATAGATTTTTAAAGCTTGCAAAAGACCTTGATTTGCCTGTAACAGAGCTTTGCAAAAGCCGTAAAGGCAGAAGTGTGCCGTCTGTTATGCTTGGAAGCGGAAACAAAAGCATTATTCTGACAGCACGCCACCACGCCTGCGAATCCACAGGCTCGTATGTTCTTGAGGGTGCTGTAAGAGAGCTTGTCCAAAACCCCATTGACGATACAAGGATTTTATGTGTTCCTTTTGTTGACTATGACGGAGTAGTGGACGGAGATCAGGGCAAAGGCCGCAAGCCGCACGATCACAACAGAGAATATATGCAAAGTGAATCCATCTATCCCGAAACAGCCGCAATTAAAAAATATGCAGACATAAACGGTTGCAATTATGGCTTTGATTTTCATTCGCCATACCATAAAAAAGGCGAAAATGACAATGTTTTTATTGTACAAAACAGCGTCGAAAAGCTTGACAGAATTAAAAGATTTTCTTCGATTCTTGAAAAGGAAATCACTCCCGGTTCGTTGAAGTATTCTTCCGGAAATGACCATCCGCCCATGACGGGGTGGAATCAGCAGCCGAAC
>CACZWA010000149.1 GCA_902784685.1 uncultured Ruminococcus sp. | reverse complement strand
CTTCTTAAAAAAGCTGATATTAAATTGCCCATTCCCGATAAGAGAGGTACAGACAGACAACGGAACAGAGTTTACAAGGGCATTGATAAGCAATGACGGTAAACCCTCGCTGTTTGAAAAAACGCTTGAAATATGTGGAATAAATTATCACAGAATAAGAGTAGCAACACCGAGGCATAACGGCAAAGTAGAGCGACAGCATCGTACTGACGAAAAAAGATTTTATAAAAAGATGAGAATGTATAATCTTGATGACGGAAGAGGGCAGCTCACCAAATACAACAAGAAATCAAATAACATACCAAAGATATGCTTAAAGTATCTCACACCGAATGAAGTGTTAGCAAAATATTTAGGTGTGATATAAAATAATATTTAGGTGTGATATAAAATAATTAGGGCGTTAAGCAAAGTTTTGCTTAACACCCACAAAAATATTATATCATATGGTGTGTTGTCAAGGTAACCGGTAGTATTTTCTACCGAAAATCTCCACCGTTCCACCTTGACAAGGAAAGTTTGGGGTAAAACTTTTTATTTTTTAAGAAAAGTGTCACCCATCATTGACAATTGTACAAAAAAATTATATAGAATTTAAAAAAAGTACTTGATTTTTTGCCTATTATATAGTATAATATTAAAGTATCAAAAATTTGATTATCGGCAAACGTCGGTGTGATGGAATTGGCAGACGTGACGGACTCAAAATCCGTTGGTAGCAATACCGTGTGGGTTCAACTCCCACCACCGGCACCACGTCGGAACAAGCGGAAAACCGCTCGTTCCGATTTTTTAGTTAAAAATCGGAATGCGCTACTATCCGCTGTTCCTCCTTTTCCGAAAAAGGTCACGGCAAGTCGCTCGGCTCATTTGTAAACGCATTCGCTTTCGCTTTGTTGCCTACCAACCTTTTTCGGGTTTGCGCCTGCGGCGCTTTTTTAAAAAATCACGGCTACGTTTTACAGACTGCCGTTCCTTTTACATATTAACTAAAATATTATAATAGGGGTATGCTGCTATGATAGAATATACAAAATTACCACCGGTAAGAAAAGACAAACGACTTGAATTACCTCATTTTCCGAGCAGATTTCATGCG
This sequence comes from uncultured Ruminococcus sp., assembly GCA_902784685.1. GTDB lineage: Bacteria > Bacillota > Clostridia > RUG12999 > RUG12999 > RUG12999. The sequence goes on along the minus strand of CACZWA010000149.1, from coordinate 1,949 downwards.
GCTGTATTCAGACTTTGGGAAACGGTAGATGTCAAAAGAATTGCGCTTGCAATAGGAACGACCGAAGATATAATAAATAAGGCGGCAACGGACATGGGTTTGCCGAAGCAACGTTATACCGAAAAATGGAAAAAGTGAGGATACATAACCACTATACGCAATGCGTGGCAAATTCTGCCATATGAGCAGCTGCTTCGGCTGCTCGGCTGGAGTGAAGAACAGCTTGCAACAACACTTAAAGAAGATGATTTCCTTTTTATTAAACTGGGACGTTTTAAACCGTATTGTGAGCCTGTTCATGTTGTGGAGCCAAATGATGAACAAAAACAGCAACTGCTTAAAATAAAAAACATTATGGAATCGTATTTTGGCGGACTGTTTGACGGTGCAGAACCATTTGATTTTTTTGATAAAAATAAGCATAATTCAGGTTTTGAATCTGCTAATGGCTTGCGCCTTGTATATTCATACTGCGGTCTTTACGCAAGCGCACTTGACAACGATATTGATTTATCATATCCGGACGAGCTGCTTAGCATGTATCATTCAGTAGGTATAAATGCAATCTGGTTGCCTGTTATTTTGTACCAGCTTGTACCTTTTCCGTTTGACGAAAGCTATTCTGTCGGATATAATCTGCGTATAAAGCGTATTGAGGAACTTATAAATAAAGCAGACAAATATGGAATAAAAGTTTATCTATATCTTAACGAACCAAGATGTATGCCTTTGAAATTCTTTGAGAAATATCCTGAGCTTATGGGAAAAGAGACGGATATGTATGCGGCAATGTGTACAAGTGCTCCGGCTGTTTTACAGTATTTGCGTAATGCTGTACGAATGCTGTGCGAAGCTGTACCGAATATTGGCGGTTTTTTTGCAATTACTTGTTCCGAAAATTTGACGCATTGCAAATCAAAATCCGAGGGAACGGAGTGTGAAAGGTGCAAAGATGTGCCGATTTTTCAGCTTGTTTCTCAAATTCTTTGCGCTATATACGAGGAATCGAGCAAGGTAAATCCTGATATTCGTACAATAGCATGGACATGGGCATGGGACGACTACATGACAATAGAAGAGATTACACAATGTATTGATTCATTGCCAAAGGAAATAATTATACAATGTAACAGTGAAGCACAAAAAGAGTTTAGCATTGGCGGTATTTCCGGGACAATTCGTGACTACAGTATGTCAATCCCCGGTCCTGCGCCGCTTGCGAAATATATCTGGGAATACGCAAGGAATAAAGGTCATGAGATTTGTGCAAAGGTACAGGTAAACGTAACATGGGAATGCAGTACATTGCCGTTTTTACCTGTGTTCGACCTTATACGAGAACATATGATAGGTCTAAAAAAAGCCTCCGCTAAGCACTTAATGCTCAGTTGGACTTTGGGGGGTTATCCGTCTTTTAATTTTAAAATCGCCTCCTCTTGTCTTGATAATCCAAGTGAAGAAAAATATATTTCATTGCTTAAAGAAGAATTCGGAGAGTATGCAGAAAATGTTAAAAGAGCTTCAAAATTATTTTCAACTGCATTTCGTAATTTCCCGTTTGATGTGAAAAGTTTATATAGAGGGCCGCAGAACGGAGGTCCGTCAAATTTGTTGTATGCGGAGCCGAGCGGTTTTGAATCAACAATGACATGCTACGCCTACGATGATATTGACAGCTGGCGTTCCATATATCCTAAGGACATATATGTAAATCAGTTTAAAAAACTGTGTGACGGCTGGAAAGAAGGGCTTAAAGAGATAGAAAATATGCCTGACTGTCTGTTTAAACAGGCGGCGCAGGGCGGCTACGCTTTGTTTTATTCGTCATATTTGCAGGCTGAATTTGTTTGTAAGCGTGCAAGCGGCGATAAAAAATATCTTTCTACACTTGTGCAGGAAGATAAAAAAATGGCTCTGCTTATGTATGAGCTTATGAGAAAAAGCAGCTT
>CACZWA010000148.1 GCA_902784685.1 uncultured Ruminococcus sp. | reverse complement strand
ACCCGAAACAGCTTCTTTATCCTTGCGGTAGGTAACGCCGAACCACTTATCGTCCGTATCGAACACGTTTACTTTTAAGCCCTCGTTTTGAATATACGAATCCATTACAGAAGGAAGTAAGTATTCATCGGTAAGCGGATTTTTCATATTATCGAGAAAATCGGTAAAGCCGCTTGCAAGCTTTTGAGGGAAGTCTGCCTGAAATCCCCACATATTCATTGAAACAAGAGTGTCCGCAGGGTAGGGAGAGCTTTTATCAAGCCCCTTGGTTTCGTTAACTTTTGTAAGAAATCCGTTTTCTTCACAGCAAATGCCTCTTGTTACCGTGCCGTTTTCGGAAAGCGTATTTGCAAGCTTATATCCGACTATGAACGGATTTTTACAAGTTTCCAGTCTGTCATGAAGAATTTTGTATGCATTTTTGCCGTAATAGTCGTCTGCGTTGATTACAGCAAAGGGCGTAGTTATTTTATCTGCGGCGCACATAATTGCATGAGCAGTACCCCACGGTTTAACTCTTTCGGGAAAAGTATAGCCCTCAGGCAACATATCAAGCTCCTGAAAAGCATAGTCAACATCTATAAGTTTTTCAACTCTTGGTGTAACAATTTCAAGAAAGTCTTTTTCAATCTCTTTTTTTATTATAAAAACAGCTTTATCAAAGCCTGCTTTTTTTGCATCATAAACAGAATAGTTTAAAATTACTTCGCCGTTTGGACCTACAGGGTCAATCTGTTTAAGTCCTCCGTAACGAGAACCCATACCTGCCGCCATTACAACAAGAGTAGTTTTCATAAAAATACCTCCGAATACTTTACTTTTTCTAACTTTTGTGCTATTATATATTTATACACTATGTATATTATATATGTTTTTTAGTCACTAAAACAATACAAAATCGCACTATAATNCGGAGGATATAAAATGCCTGCAACAGTAAACAGAACAATAAGGATAGGTTCCTTTTGTGAAGCAAATGAGACAAAGCTTTCATCACAGATAGAATTTAATGAGCAGTATAATAATTTTTACAGGCTCGTTTACGTTTCCGACGGAAAAGCATTATGGTCGGACTTTGCCGACGAATATATCCTTGAAGCAGGAGATATTTTACTTCTTCGTATGCGGACAGGTCAAAAAATCGAAAACTATGAATGTGCTTATTGTAAGTTGATTATAATATGTACCGATTTATCGGGATATGATATTCAAAAAATTTTAGGGAGAAAAATCCGAATTAATTCGCTCAGCGTTCAAAAATTAAATGCCGTTGCGGAAAAAATAAGGCAGGGGAATATTTTTGACAATAACAAATATTTTTTGCATGAGCTTGCAAACCTTACAGAGATTTTTATGATTTCGCTTATTGAAACAAGCGATGAAACGCATATAATAAGCAGTAGGGCAGCAAACGAGTTTAAGCAGATTGTCGATGTTATGCGGAATAATGTGGATAAACCTCTGAATGTTAAGGAAATAGCTTCAAAATGCGGTATGAGCGAAAGCAACCTTAAAAAAATATTTGCAAAATATTCTGTTTGCAGCGTACATAAATATTTTTTGAAAATGAAAGTATTTAAAGCAATCGAACTGCTTGACAACAATTATAACGTTTCAGAGATTACCGAAATGCTCTCTTTTAATAACCAAAACTATTTTGGCGTTGTTTTTAAAAAAGAAACAGGTTATTCACCGCTTAATTACAGAAAAAAATTTTTAAGAAGTCTTTAAATGTATATTCCTTTAAATTTTGTCAATACTTATTTTAAGTGAGGTGTTGACAAATGAGTAAAGAATATATCGGAAGGAAGAAAAATCGCAGAGGAATTGTATGGCTTGCGGTGTTTTGCACAGTAACTTTTGCTCTTACTTTTCTTATAAGTTACAGCTTTCAGAGTAGCAAAAAAAGCGAGAAAAATTTTAGTGCAAGCAAAAACTACGAAAAAGATATTACCGAACAGCTTAACGATATGTTTGAGGACAAAGAAGAACAGGAAGAACAAAAAGAAATAAAGAAGCCCGATAAAACAGAGAGTACGGCAAGCGAAAAGCAGAAACAAGAAAACGAGAATATTCCCGAAGTGTCTGCATCACAGCTTGCCGAAGAAGCGAATGCCGAGCTTTATGAAGATGGTGTTGAAACAAACGCATCTGCGTCAAAGGCTACCGTACCTATCGAAAACGGAAGTATAGAAAAAGAGTTTGGTAAAAGACCCGAATATTCCGAGTTTTACGGCGACTGGCGTATGCACTGCGGTGTGGATATTGCAGGCACGCCGGGAGACGATGTGAGAGCAATTTCGGACGGAACGGTAATTGAAAGCTATATTGACCCGATTAACGGCGGAACCATGAAAATTGAGCATAAAGGCTTTGTTTCGGTGTATATGGGACTAAGACCCGAAGATATGGAAATGAACGGCACAGTAGTAAAACAAGGCGACGTTATAGGTACTCTTGAAGGGCAAATTTTAGGTGAAAATGCGGGAGTTCATCTGCATTTTGAAATACACGAAGACGGAAATCCCGTTGATCCGATGAAATATATAGGCTAAAAAAGAGAAGCGCCAGCTTCTCTCAGATCAGAGTGCTGACAAACTCGGTCTACCGCAAGCAAACTAATTAAAATAACAATTTAGTGATTTTGCTTTAATATTTATATAATAAAAAGATTAGTGGTGCGGTTTTTAACAAAACCGCACCACTGCTTGTTTTCCGCCCTTTAAATCTCTACCGTACAAAAGTACTTAGGCGAGTTTTAAAGGACGAAATATACCTTCGCTTTTCAGCCTCTCTTTTTTACTATAATATCCTATTGACAAATTTTAACTGTAATGTTATAATTTAAAAGGTAAAGTTTATTTTGCGTTATTTTGATTATAGGAGAGATTATTATGGCAAACGTGTCTGAAATTTTCGGTAGTATGGTTTTTAACGAGTCTGTTATGAAACAGCGCCTGCCAAAAGACGTTTATAAGGCTATGAGAAAAACCATAAGCGATGGCAAAAGGCTTGATATTACACTTGCAAATGTCATAGCAAACACAATGAAAGACTGGGCTGTTGAAAACGGCGCAACTCATTTTACCCATTGGTTTCAGCCTATGACGGGTATAACTGCCGAAAAACACGATAGCTTTATTTCACCTTCGGCAGAAGGAAATATAATTATGGAATTTTCGGGAAAAGAGCTTGTTCAGGGTGAACCTGACGCATCGAGTTTTCCTTCGGGCGGACTTCGTGCAACCTTTGAAGCAAGGGGATATACCGCATGGGACCCGACTTCTTACGCATTTATTAAGAACAATACTCTTTGCATACCGACAGCTTTTTGTTCATACGGCGGCGAAGCGCTTGACAAAAAAACTCCGCTTCTTCGTTCTATGGAAGCTATAAATAAACAGGCAATGCGTGTTTTAAAGCTGTTCGGAAACGAGAGAGTTACTTCTGTTAAAACAACGGTAGGTCCCGAACAGGAGTATTTTCTTATTGAAAGAGAAATGTTTGATAAACGTCCCGACCTTGTATATACCGGCAGAACGCTTTTTGGAGCTATGCCGCCAAAAGGTCAGGAGATGGACGACCACTATTTCGGCACAATTAAAACCCGTGTAAAGGGCTTTATGGCAGAGCTTGACGAGGAGCTTTGGAAGCTTGGAATACTTGCAAAAACCGAGCATAACGAGGTTGCTCCCGCACAGCATGAGCTTGCGCCTATATTTACGACAACAAACATTGCGACAGACCATAATCAGCTTACAATGGAGCTTATGCAGAGAATAGCAAAGAAGCATGGGCTTGTGTGCTTGCTTCACGAAAAACCCTTTGAAGGTGTTAACGGAAGCGGCAAACACAATAACTGGTCACTTTCAACAAGTGAAGGTACAAATTTACTTGAACCCGGTGACACACCGCATGAAAACGCACAGTTTTTAACCTTTGTTTGTGCCGTTATTAAAGCGGTTGACGATTATCAGGATTTGTTGCGTGTATCGGTAGCTTCGGCAGGAAACGACCATAGGCTCGGTGCAAACGAAGCGCCTCCTGCAATAATTTCCATGTTCCTCGGCGAAGAACTCACCTCAATTCTTGAATCAATAGAAAACGATAAAGACTACGATGCAAAAGAAAAGAGCATTTTAAAAGTCGGAGTTCACGTTCTTCCGAGATTTGCAAAAGACGCAACCGACCGAAACAGGACAAGTCCTTTTGCCTTTACGGGAAACAAGTTTGAGTTCAGAAGTCTTGGCTCTACGGCTTCGGTTTCAGGTCCTAATGTTGTTTTAAATACTGCGGTTGCGCAAAGCCTCAAAGAATTTGCAGACGAGCTTGAAAAAGCCGAAGATTTCGGTTCGGCTCTTCATGACCTCATAAAACGTACTATAAAAGAACACAAAAAAATAATTTTCAACGGAAACGGTTACGGCGACGAATGGATTGCGGAAGCCGAAAAGAGAGGACTTCTTAACCTCAAAACAACGCCCGACTGCCTTCCGTACTACATAAACGAAAAGAACAAAAAGCTTTTTGCGGAGCATAAAATTTACACTGAAACAGAGCTTCGTTCAAGATATGAAATAAAGCTTGAAAGCTATTCAAAGACAATAAATATTGAAGCTCTTACCATGATTGATATGGTAAATAAAGACGTGCTTCCGGCTGTTTCGGGATTTGTCGGAAAGCTTGCAAAAACTCTTGCATGCAAGCAAAGCTTAAATTTAGAGCTTGACTGTTCATATGAAGAGGACTGCATAAGTGAGCTTTCGGCACTTTCTTCCGAAATACATACAAAGGCTTTTGCGTTTAAAAAAGCCCTTTCCGATATGGATAAAAATATGGACGCTCAAAAAACGGCTGAATTTTACTGCAACGAAATCGTTGGCAGAATGGAAGCACTAAGAGCTTCCGTAGACGCCGCCGAACAGCTTACCGAGCGTAGTGCATGGCCATATCCGAGCTACGGAGACCTCATGTTCGGAGTAAGATAAGAGGAGATTATCTTTATGTTTGATTTTGTTAAAGTTGCCGCCGCTGTTCCAGGCGTAACGGTTGCGGATACCGCAAAAAACACCGCAAGTATAGTTAAATATCTTGAGCAGGCAAAAGACAGCAATACCGATATTGTTGTTTTCCCTGAACTTTGCGTAAGCGGTTATACCTGCGCCGACTTGTTTTTTCAGAAAAAGCTGATAGACGCATCCGCTATGGCAGTTGGGGAGATTGTCAAAAAGACAGACGGAATTATTGCCGTTTTTGGCGCACCGGTCGAAGCTTACGGA
>CACZWA010000147.1 GCA_902784685.1 uncultured Ruminococcus sp. | reverse complement strand
TTATTAGGAATTTCTATTGATGATGCTATTGAAGCTACTACAGTATTGTTTTCGAATGGATTAATTGTCGAGAATGTTTTAGACAGGAAAATTGAATCAAATTCTAATCCTGTTCATGTACTGGATCATCTCCTTACAAAAAGAGGAAGAGAACTTCTGCGTATTGCCGGTAAACTTGGCATTTTGATTGATGTTTCGCATATTAACGAGCAAGGCTTTTATGAGATTTTATCGGAAGGCACCTGCAAAATTTTTGCTTCGCACAGCAGCTGCGCCGCGTTAGAAAATAATCCGCGCAATTTAACTGACCTTCAAATACTCAAAATATATTCGCATGGCGGAATTGTCTGCGCTTGTCCCAATCCGCCTTTTTTAAATGGAAAAAACAAAGCGGAAAAAAGTGATTTTGCAAAGCATTTGCGCCATATTTTAAGGCTTACGGACGGAATGGGTGCAGGTATCGGGTCGGACTGTGACGGGACGGCTTCTTGCTGTAACGGACTTAAAACAACAGGTGATTATATAGATTTCAGAAATTTTTTAAAAGAAAAGCATTTTGAAAATTATGAAATTCAAAACATTTTTTCTTGCAATTTTGAGCGTTTTTTTAATATTTTTGACAAAAAATGAATTTTTTTTAATTTTCTATTGCATTTTTTTATAATTTGTGATATTATATATAAAGTGGTAAGTATACGCATATTAATTTTATGAAAAAAAGGGTTTTATTTAAATAAAGAGGTGAAATTTTTGTTTATTTCAAAAAAAGCACTTGCCGTGAGCCCTTCATCGACGCTTGCAATTAACTCCAAATTCAAAGCGTTAAAAGCACAAGGGCTTGATGCCGTAGGTTTCGGCACAGGCGAGCCGGATTTTGATACTCCGGAAAATATAAAAAACGCCGCAAAAGCGGCTCTTGATAACGGCTTTACCAAATATACGCCGGCATCGGGAACGCCGGAGCTTAAAAAAGCTGTTTGTTATAAGCTTAAACGTGATAACGGGCTTGATTATGAGCCTTCGCAAATTGTGATTTCAAATGGAGCAAAACATTCTTTAATGAACGTGTTTACCGCAATATGCGACCCGGGCGATGAAGTTATTATTCCCGCTCCCTATTGGGTAAGCTATACGGAGCTTGTACGCCTTGCGGACGGCGTGCCTGTTATTGTACATACTACGGAGGAATCGGGCTTTAAGTTAAACCCCGATGATTTTGAAAAAGCCATAACTCCGAAAACAAGAGCAATTATTGTAAACAGTCCCAGCAACCCCAACGGTATGGTGTATTCCGCAGAGGATTTAAAAGCGATTGCCGATGTTGCGCTTAGGCACGGGCTTTATATTGTTTCGGACGAGGTTTATGAGCACCTTGTATATGACGGGCATACTCACACAAGCATAGCTTCTTTCGGTCCCGAATATAAAGAGGCGACCATTGTTGTAAACGCCGTTTCAAAGACATATGCCATGACAGGCTGGAGAATAGGCTATACCGCTTGTAGCGGGCCGCTTGCAAAGGCAATGGCAAACATTCAGAGCCATTCAACCTCAAACCCGAACTCAATTGCGCAGGCGGCGGCAACAGAGGCGCTTATGGGCGACCTCAGCGCGGTTGCCGAAATGAGAAAGGCGTTTATCGAAAGGCGTAATTATATGTATAAGCGTATAAACGCTATGGAGGGCGTGTCTTGTACACTTCCCGAGGGCGCTTTTTATATTATGATGAATATATCAAAGCTTAAAGGCAAAACCTTTTACGGCAAAAGAGTGGAAACAAGTGATGATTTCGCGGATATTTTCCTTGAAAAAGCGCTTGTTGCCGTTGTACCGTGCAGCGGCTTCGGCAACGATGATTTCATACGCTGGTCGTATGCGACTTCTATGGAATCAATCGTAAAGGGTATGGATAGGCTTGAAAAGTTTTTAAAAGGTGAGCTTTAAACCTAATTTTAATCCGGTAAAGCTTTGAAATACAAGCACGTTCGCAAGATGTCAGCTCCGATTTTATTTCTTTTAATTAACGGGTTGCGCTCTTATAAAATGCTTACTGAAAACTTGTGAATACATTGAATACAACAGCATTATAACACACCGAATAACAACAGTAGATATTACTGCGTAGATAGAAAACAACCAAATATCACCCCCTCATTTCGATCGCTATTTGAAACAACCAATATAACGACCAAAATTATTTAAAATAAAAAATGGAGGTGTATTTATGAAACACAAATCGGTTAAGTTATGGAGTATTATTTTTACTCTCGTGATGATGGTGGGACTAATGCCGCTGGGGCAGGTTTTGTGTGCGGACTATAAGGTCGGGCAGACGTTTTCCGGTAAAAAGACATCGGAAATGAACCCCCTTCCGGGAAAGTATTTCATCACTTGGATAGCGGGCAATGATAAAATGACAGTGGAGCTGACCGGTCCGTACACCGGCAACGAAACATGTCCCTATTCCGTACCGCAGAGCTTCGATTGTCATTATCAAGTGGACTGGTGGAGCGACCCGGTAACGGAAACCGTATTGCGCTTTGAGGACGGCAAGTATTATACGGATACTGTATATACCAGAACCATGGAGTACAAGCCTCTAACATTTATATTTCGCAAGGCGGCAGATGAAGTGCCCGCCACCTGCACGGAGCCCGGCATCAACGCTTATTGGAAATGCCTAGTATGCGGAAGAATGTACAGTGATGCAAATGGAAAGAATCAAGTAAACTCCCTGG
>CACZWA010000146.1 GCA_902784685.1 uncultured Ruminococcus sp. | reverse complement strand
AAACCACGGCGAGCAGTTTTGGAAAGAAGTCGAAAAATATATGCCTGACTATAAAGAGCGGCGGGCGAAGCTAAAAAAATACGCAAAAGCCATTATATGAAAATACAAGCACCCCTTGCATTTTGCAGAGGGTCAGAGTACTGACAAACTCGGTCTACCGCAAGCAAACAAATACAAGGCAGGAGTTTAACGGTTTTTATTTGACAGTTATATGATAAAAAGGATAATGGTGCGGTTTCTAACAAAACCGCACCATTGCTTGCTTTCCGCCCTTTAAATCTCTACCGTACAAGCGTACTTAGGCGAGTTTTAAAGGACGAAATATACCTTCGCTTTTCAGCCTCTGCATTTTGCAGAGGGTGTTTTTTTACCGAAAAACAATAAAAATATATTGACTTTCATTTGTTTTTATGATAAAATGTACCTATAAAAACAATGGAGGGGATTTTGTGTATAAAAAAACCGCAGTTCACTACGCATCAAAGTTTATGGTTGACATAATGTTTTACGGCGGCATAGTTACGGTTGCGACCGTGCCGTGGTGGACAAAATTTTTCAGAGATTATTTCGGCTATACAACCGCCGAATGGTACTATATAATGGCAACCCTTTTTATTTCGGGAATTTGCGCCGTGTATATTTTCTATAATCTCAAAAAAATGTTTAAAACCCTGCTTGGCGGAAACCCTTTTGTTGAGGAAAACGTTTCGGCGTTTCGGAAAATTGCGGCGGCGTGCCTGATTATAGCCGCCATTTATGCTGTTAAGACATTTGCAATGTTTTCGCTTGCAACGCCGTTAATTGTTTTGGTTTTTGTAATAGGCTCTCTTTTTTGCCTTACACTTAAAGATATTTTCAAGCAAGCGGTTTACTATAAAGAAGAAAATGACGGAACAATATAGAAAGGAAAAACGAAAATGGCTATAACTGTTAATCTTGACGTTATGATGGCAAAGCGAAAAATCGGTCTTACCGAGCTTTCTGAAAAGATTGGCATAACTCCCGCCAACCTCTCTATACTCAAAAACAACAAGGCAAAGGCAATTCGCTTTTCCACGCTTGAACGCATATGCGAAGTGCTTGAATGTCAGCCTGCCGATATTTTGGAGTGGACGGAGGAATAGACGTGTCAAAAAAATCCCTCGCCTTTCTTTTTGCCTTATATATTGCGGTTGTTCTTAAACTAACCGTTTTTCGTTCAGTCACGCTTTCCGGGCGTGACGCAAATTTTTTGCTCTTTTCGGACCTTGCGGCAGTCCTTAAAGAAAAAGGGCTGTCACCGTTTTTGCGACTGTTTTTGGGAAATATCGGCTGGTTTATGCCGCTCGGTTTTCTGCTCCCCGCAATAAACAAAAAATACAGCTTTTTAAGTACTGTTATTACAGGGCTGTTTTTTTCTCTTTTTATAGAAACATTGCAGTTTGTATTCAAGAAAGGTGTTTTTGAAATTGACGACCTTATTTTAAATACTTTCGGCACAGCGCTCGGATTTTTTGCTTACGGAATGAGCCGCTTTTGTATTGACAAAATAAGAAGATTATGGTAAAATAAAAATATGCACATTTTAGAAAAGAGGCTTTTTTATGTTAGACATAAGATTTGTAAAAGAAAATCCGGAGCTTGTAAAGGAAAATATAAAAAAGAAATTTAAAGACAGCAAGCTTCCCCTTGTTGACGAAGCTATTGCTCTTTACGATAAAAAGCGTGACGCCACAAACAGAGCCAGCGAGCTTAGGGCAAACCGCAACAAGTTAAGCAAACAGATAGGTGCGCTTATGGGTCAGGGAAAACGTGACGAGGCTGAGGAAATTAAAAAGCAGGTAAGCGCTCAGGCAGACGAGCTTAAAGAGCTTGAAGTTCGTGAAACCGAGCTTGAAGCAAAGCTTAAAGACGTTATGATGAAAATTCCGAACATCGTCGACCCGTCTGTTCCTGTCGGTAAAAACGACGAGGAAAACGTTGAGGTTGAGCAGTTCGGCGAGCAGACAAATCCCGACTTTGAAATCCCCTACCATACCGATATAATGGCAAAATTTAACGGAATTGACAAAGAAGCCGCAGGCAGAGTTGCAGGAGAAGGTTTTTACTATCTTATGGGCGATATTGCAAGGCTTCACAGCGCGGTGCTTGCGTATGCCCGTGACTTTATGATAAACAAGGGCTTTACCTATTGTATTCCGCCCTTTATGATAAGAAGCAACGTTGTAACAGGCGTTATGAGCTTTGAGGAAATGGACGCCATGATGTACAAAATCGAGGGCGAGGATCTTTACCTTATCGGCACGAGCGAACACTCCATGATAGGTAAATTTATTGATACAATTACCCCCGAAAGCTCGCTTCCTCTTACTCTTACAAGCTATTCACCCTGTTTCCGCAAAGAAAAAGGTGCGCACGGCATTGAAGAACGTGGAATTTACCGTATTAAAAAAAAAAAAAAACAGGAAATGATAGTAATATGCAAGCCCGAAGAAAGTATGGATTGGTTTAACAAAATGTGGAGCTACAGCGTTGAGCTGTTCCGCTCTATGGATATTCCCGTTCGCTTGCTCGAATGTTGCACAGGCGACCTTGCCGACCTTAAAGTAAAATCTTATGACGTTGAGGCATGGTCTCCCAAACAGAAAAAATATTTTGAGGTTTGCTCCTGCTCCAACCTTGGTGACGCTCAGGCACGAAGACTCGGAATAAGAGTTAAGGGCGAGAACGGTGAGAAATATCTTGCCCACACTCTTAACAACACGGTTGTTG
>CACZWA010000145.1 GCA_902784685.1 uncultured Ruminococcus sp. | reverse complement strand
AAGAGTCAGGTATTCTCTACTGCGGCAGACAATCAGCCCGAGGTTGAAATCAACGTTCTTCAGGGCGACAGAGAAATGGCAAAAGATAACAAATCTCTCGGTAACTTCAAGCTTACAGGCATTATGCCTGCTCCGAGAGGCGTTCCGCAGATTGAGGTTACCTTTGATATTGACGCAAACGGTATCGTACATGTAAGCGCAAAAGACCTCGGCACAGGAAACGAACAGAACATCACAATCACGGCAAGCACAAACCTTTCCGACGAGGAAATAGACAAAGCTGTTAAAGAAGCTGAAATGTACGCCGATGAAGATAAAAAACGCAAAGAGGAAATCGAAACCAGAAACAATGCCGAAAATATGGTATATCAGTGTGAAAAAACACTTAACGACCTTGGCGACAAGGTAAGCGCCGATGAGAAAAAAGGCATTGAGGACGAAATTGCAAAGGTTAAAGAAGCGCTTAAAGGCACAGATGTAAATGCAATTAAAACCGCAAACGATGAACTCATGAAGAAATTCGGTGAAGTTTCTCAGAAGATTTACGCCCAGGCTCAGGCGGCAGGTCAGGCGGCACCGGGCGCTGACGCTCAGGGAAACAACGGCGGAGACGATGACTTTAAAGTTGTGGATGACAACAAATAAAAATGAAACAGCAGAAGGTATCAGACTGCGCAAAATGTGCAGTCTGTAATCTTCCGGCGGGGGAATAAATTGTGGAAAAAAGAGATTATTATGAGGTTCTCGGACTAAGCAAAGGAGCTTCGGACAGCGAAATAAAAAGCGCTTACAGAAAAATGGCAAAGAAATATCATCCCGACCTTCACCCCGGCGACAAGGAAGCCGAGGAAAAGTTTAAAGAGGTCAATGAAGCATATGCCGTTTTAAGTGACAGCGACAAAAAAGCCAAATACGACCAGTTCGGTCATGCAGGAGTAGACCCGAATTACGGCGCAGGAGGCGGCGGCTTTAGCGGCGGCTTTCAGGACGTAGATCTCGGTGATATATTCGGCAACATTTTCGGCGGCGGTTTTGGCGGCGGCTTCGGCGGGCAATCACGCCGCAACGCACCCCGTCAGGGCAGAACGCTTGAAATGGGGCTTACCATAAGCTTTGAAGAAGCGGCTTTCGGCGTTGAAAAGGAAATCTCCTATATGCGTGTTGAAAACTGCGCAAAATGTAACGGAACAGGCGCAAAACCGGGAACATCTCCCATAACCTGTACAACCTGTAACGGAACAGGTCAGGTAAGAAGCGCACAAAACACGCCTTTCGGACAGTTTATGTCCACAAGAACGTGTACAGTCTGCGGCGGAACAGGTAAAACCATTAAGGATAAATGTACGGACTGTGACGGCAAAGGTAAAGTGCGCAGAAAAATCAAGAAAACCGTTAAAATTCCGGCAGGTATTGCAGACGGTCAGGTAATTCAAAACAGCGGCGGCGGCGATGTTGGCTCAAACGGCGGCAGACCGGGAGATTTGTATATTCAGATTTCTGTCGGCAAGCACCCCGTATTTGAACGAGAAGGGCAGAACATACATTGTGATGTTCCGATAACCTTTGTTCAGGCGGCGCTCGGAGCGGAAATTGAAGTTCCGACGCTTTACGGCAAAGAAAAGGTAAAAATTGCGGAAGGAATGCAGAGTCACGAAATAATAAAGCTTAAAGGCAAAGGTCTTCCCTACCTTCATAGTTCAAATCGCGGCGACCAGTTCGTAAGAATTATTGTTGAAGTGCCGAAAAATTTGAGTGCAAAGCAAAAGGAAATTTTACAGCAGTTTGCTGACAGCTCCAACGAAAAAAATTATAATAAACAGTCCAAATGGTGGGAAAAAATAAAGAAAACCTTTGGTTAATATCTTTTAAAAGCACGGTGTATAACATAAAATTCGCCGTGTTTTTTTATAATTTGCACAAACTCTTGTATGTTATGTAAACTTATTTTGTGCATTTTTCAAAAACAAAACCTTGAAAATCGTTGAAATCGTGTGAAAAAATGTGATTTTGATAGATTTTAAAAGCGGAACTCACTTTATTTGTAAAATTTGAACAATTTAGACTGTATTGAAAGCTTGATTTTAGTAAAAAATGATGGTATAATTAAGACAGAAAGAAGGAAAGGGTGAGTCCAATGGCAAAGTAACGGAGGTACATAGCAAGGGTTTATGTACCGAATAAGAAAAGATCGGTTATAATTTAAATATATTTGGTATATTGAAACCACGGAGGTGTTTCCCTTGGAAATTTAATTTTATGCATAATTAAATACACTGCGAAAATTAATTTCCTAAAGTATTATTATAAATAGAATATATATAAAAGAGGTAATAAATTGGAGGATATTCCACCTAAATAGTTATTCCCCGACCCGAAAATTTAAGGGTCGGGGTTTTTTGTTTTCAAAAAAAATGAATAAATATGTAAAAAACTATTGATTTTTATTCAAAAACGTGGTATAATACTTTTTGCAAAAGTAAAAATATACAAAATTATCAGAAAGAGGTAGAGTTAAATGAAAAAATTACTTGCAATTCTTCTTGTACTGTCAACCGCTCTTTGCTTTGCAGCTTGCGGTAACAAAAAAGTACAGCTTAAAATTCTCGATACCGAATATACGGACGAGGATTACGCTATCTGCGTTGCCAAAGAAAACGAAGAGCTTCTTGAAAAAATCAATGCCGCTCTTGCCGAACTTACAGAAGAAGGCACAGCCGACAAAATCGTAAACAAATACATTTCGGGCACGGCTCACGACCTTAAGTTCCAGGAAAAT
>CACZWA010000144.1 GCA_902784685.1 uncultured Ruminococcus sp. | reverse complement strand
AGGCTTGGAATAATCGGTTACGGTAATATGGGCATCAGGCACGCGAGATATATTGCGGAGGGTGAAGTGCCTGAAATGGAGCTTGCCGCCATATGCGATATTTCGCCCGAAAGAGTTAAGGCGGCGGAGGAAGAACATAAAGGCGTTAAGGTTTTTGATGACGCCGAGGCTTTATATAAAAGCGGTGTCTGTGACACGGTTATAATAGCCGTTCCGCATTATGACCACCCACAGCTTGCCGAAAAAGCTTTTGAGTACGGGCTTAATGTTATAACGGAAAAGCCGGCGGGAGTTTATACAAAACAGGTGCTTGAAATGAACGAAGCGGCGGCAAAATCAGATAAGCTGTTTGGCATAATGTATAATCAGAGAACTAATCCTATATATAAGAAAATCCGTGATATGGTAAAAAGCGGCGAGCTGGGGCATATAAAACGCATTTCGTGGATTATAACCGATTGGTACCGTCCGCAGGCGTATCATGACAGCGGAAGCTGGCGCTCAACTTGGAAGGACGAGGGCGGCGGCGCACTTATAAATCAAAATCCGCATCAGCTTGACCTTTGGCAGTGGATGTTTGGTATGCCGGACAGAATAACGGCTTTTGTATCGTTTGGCAAATATTATAACATTGAGGTTGAAGATGATTTGACCGCATATTTTGAATATGATAACGGCACGACAGGTACATATATTACTTCAACAGGCGAAGCGCCCGGAACAAACAGGCTTGAAATTGCCTGCGATATGGGTAAAATTGTTGTTGAAAAAGGCGAAATGCTGTTTTATCGGAATACGGTTTCGGAAAGAGAGTTTAATAAAACAAACAAAATCCCGTTCGGAACTCCCGAAGTATGGAAGTGCGAAGTGCCTGTTAAAGGAGAAGGCGCGCAGCATGCGGGAATTATGAAAGATTTTGCGAGCGCGGTGCTTCACGGTACGCCGCTTCTCGCTCCGGGCGAGGAAGGCATAAACGGGCTGACTGTATCGAATGCCATTCATTTGAGCGGCTGGACGGGGAAAACCGTTGACGTGAAGAATTTTCCGCATGATGAGTTTTACAGTATTTTGCAGGGAAAAATTAAAAATTCAAAGGTTGATAAAAGCGGAGTTAAGCAGCGTGTTGCAGATACGAGAGGCTCTTATTGAGAGGGGAGAAAAGTTATGGATAAAAGGATAGGCGCGCAGTTTTATACAATAAGGGATTATTGCAAAAATCTTTCTGACTTTGATGAGTCGTGCAAAAAGATAAAAGAAATCGGTTATAAAACCGTTCAGCTTTCGGGAATAGGTGATTTTAAAGCGGAGGATATAAAATCCGTGCTTTTAAAATATGGGTTGGAGGCGGTCTGTACACACTGTCCGCCCGATAATTACCTTAACAGCCTTGACGGAGAAATTGCTTTTCACAAAACCATAGGCTGTAAAATCTGCGGCATAGGCAGTATGCCCGGTTTTAATGTTGAAAAGGATAATATAGAAAGCTTTATAAAGAATTTTTCGCCCGTCATAAAAAAGCTTGAAAAAGAAAATCTTGTTTTCGCTTATCATAACCATGCGATAGAGTTTGAAAAGTTTGGCGGCAAGTACGTTTTTGATATAATAACCGAAGGTATAGCTGCGGATAATTTTAAATATATTCTCGACGTTTATTGGCTTTCATACGCGGGCATAAACCCGGCAAAATTTATAAGAGAACGAAAAGGCAAAATTGCCTGCGTTCATTTTAAGGATTTGGCGGTCACAAAAGGTCAGCCGCAGTTTGCCGAGATAGGCAGGGGAAATATTGATTGGGACGATGTTACAAAGGCCTGTGAGGAAGCGGAAGTTGAGTATGCCCTTGTAGAACAGGATAGGTGCGATGGAAATCCCTTTGACAGTCTTAAAATAAGCTATGATTTTCTTAAAGAAAAAGGGTTTTATTAAAATATTTTAAAAGGCAGTGGAATTACAATGAAAATGACATTCAGGTGGTATGGTGAAAGCGACCCCGTTACGCTTGACAAAATAAGACAAATCCCGTGTGTTTCGGGCGTTGTAACGGCTGTATATTCCGTACCTGTCGGTGAAGTGTGGCGCAGTGAGGATATAGATGCGCTTAAAAGACAGGTAAATAAAGCGGGGCTTGAAATGGAGGTTATCGAGAGCGTTCCCGTTCATGAGGATATAAAGCTCGGCAAAGGTGATTACAAAAGGTACATCGAAAATTATAAGGAAAATATAAGGCGGCTTGCGGCGGCAGGCGTAAAATGCATTTGCTATAATTTTATGCCGGTATTCGATTGGACGCGTTCAAGGCTTAATCAGCCGCTTGCCGACGGCTCAAACGCTCTTGCGTATTATAAAGCCGACGTTGATAAAATGGACCCGGCGAAAATATCGCTGCCCGGCTGGGACGCTTCATATTCGCCTTCGGAAATGGGTGAGCTTATAAAGGAATATAAAGAAATAGGCGAGGAAGGTTTGTGGAAAAATCTTGAATATTTTATAAAAGAAATAATGCCTGTTGCGGCAAGCTGTGACGTGAATATGGCAATTCACCCCGATGACCCGCCATGGTCTGTTTTCGGTTTGCCGAGAATTATCACAAACGACAGATTTCTTGCTCTTTATGATGACGTTCACCACGGGCTGACGCTTTGCAGCGGAAGCCTCGGCTGCATAAAGTCAAACGATTATACCGCTATGGTAAAAAAATACGGCGGTATGGGGCGTATTCATTTTGCGCATATAAGAAACGTGAAAATACTTGACGACGGCTCTTTTGAGGAAAGCGCGCATATGTCGGACTGCGGCTCGCTTGATATTGTGGAAATATTAAAAGCGTATTATGAGGTGGGCTTTAAGGGCTATCTTCGTCCCGACCACGGAAGAATGATATGGGGAGAGACAGGCAAGCCGGGTTACGGGCTTTATGACAGGGCGCTTGGAGCTATGTATATGGCGGGCATCTGGGAAACACTTGAAAAGGCGGGCTTTGATAAAATGCACAGATAAAATATAAGGAAAGGAAAAAACAAACAATGAAATTACCGTTTGAATTAAATTTAAAAGATAAGGTTGCTGTTATTACGGGCGCGGGCGGAGTTTTATGTTCAATGTTTGCGGAGGCTCTTTCAAAAACGGGAGCAAAAATCGCGCTTCTCGATTTGAACGTACAGGCGGCGGAAGAAAAGGCGGAAAAAATAACAAAGAGCGGCGGTACGGCAAA
>CACZWA010000143.1 GCA_902784685.1 uncultured Ruminococcus sp. | reverse complement strand
CCGGGGCTGATTTTAATTATTTTATATTAGTCAATTTTTGCAAGGTTGATTCTTCCCATTTTATCAATTTCAAGAACTTTAACCTTGATTTCATCACCGACAATTACAACGTCTTCAACCTTGTCTACTCTCTTATCCGAAAGCTTGGAAATATGAACAAGTCCTTCTCTTCCGGGAAGATATTCAACAAAAGCGCCGAAAGTTGTTGTTTTTGTTACAACAGCATCAAATTCATCCCCCGGCTGTGGGTCTGTAACTATGCCTTTAATAATGTTCATAGCCTTATTTCCTGCATCACGGTCAACTGCGGCAATAAATACCGAGCCGTCGTCCTCAATATCAATTTTAACTCCCGTTTCGGCAACAATTTTCTGAATTGTTTTTCCACCGCTGCCTATTACGTCACGGATTTTATCCGGGTCAATGTTCATTGTTATCATCTTCGGAGCGTACTGTGAAACGTCGGCTCTCGGAGCAGATATACACGGAAGCATAATTTCGTCAAGAATTTTTCTTCTTGCTTCGCCTGTCTTTTTAAAGGCTTCTGCTATTATTTCGGGAGTAAGTCCGTCAATCTTTATATCAACCTGAATTGCGGTTATACCGTTCTTTGTACCTGCAACTTTAAAGTCCATATCACCGTAGAAATCCTCCAAGCCCTGAATATCGAGCATTGTCATCCATCTTTCGCCTTCTGTGATAAGACCTACCGATATACCGGCAACAGGCTCTTTAATCGGCACGCCTGCATCCATAAGAGCAAGTGTACTTCCGCAGATTGAGCCCTGCGAAGTTGAGCCGTTTGAAGAAAGCACCTCCGATACAACACGGATTGCATACGGAAATTCTTCAACAGAAGGAAGAACCGGAACAAGCGCTTTTTCTGCAAGAGCGCCGTGACCGATTTCACGTCTGCCCGGACCTCTTGAAGGTCTTGTTTCACCAACAGAGTATGACGGGAAATTATACTGGTGCATATAGCGTTTTTCTGTTTCGTTATCTATTCCGTCAAGAAGCTGTGCTTCGCTGATTGCTCCGAGCGTTGCAACTGAAAGAACCTGAGTTTGTCCTCTTGTGAACAAACCGCTGCCGTGTACTCTCGGAAGAAGTCCTACTTCTGCGCTGAGCGGTCTGATTTCATCAAGCTTTCTGCCGTCAACACGCTTGCCGTCAACAAGAAGCCATCTGCGTACTATAACCTTCTGAAGTTTATAGATACATTCTTCCATATCAGCCGCAAAAGTTTCAAGGTCGGCATATTTTTCTCCGAACATTTCTGTGATTTCGTCTCTTAATACATTTATAGCGTCGTCACGAACATTTTTATCGTCTGTGTCGAGAGCTTTTTCAAATTTCTCCGTAAAGTTATTTGCAATATCGTCGTAAAGGTCATGATTAACATCATGGCTTTCGTATTCAAACTTAGGTTTGCCGATTTCTTCACCGATTTTCTTTACAAATGCACACATTTCTTTAATTACAACGTGAGCATCGCAGATTGCTTTAAGCATAATATCGTCCGGAATTTCCTTTGCGCCTGCTTCAATCATAACGATTTTTTCCATGCTTCCGGCAACAAGAAGATTAAGCTGACTTCTCTTTCTCTGTTCCTCGTTCGGGTTAATAACAATCTGTCCGTCAACATAGCCGACATTTACGCTTATAACCGGTCCGTTAAAAGGAATATCCGATATTTCAAGTGCAACAGCTGTTGCAACCATTGCGGCAACTTCGGGCATATTGTCCTGGTCTACCGACAAAACGGTATTCACAATTGATACGTCGTTTCTTAAATCCTTCGGGAAAAGCGGTCTGAGCGGCCTGTCTATTGCTCTTGAAGCAAGGATTGCCTTGTCTGACGGCTTACCTTCTCTTTTTGTGAAGCTTCCCGGTATTTTACCTACCGCATAAAGCTTTTCTTCAAAATCCACGCTGAGCGGAAAAAAATCCACTCCGTCTCTCGGCTTTGCCGAGGCCGTAACGTTTGACATAACTACCGTATCGCCAAAACGTACAAGAGCATGACCGTTTGCAAGGCATGCCATTTTGCCTGTTTCAACAACAAGCTTTCTTCCTGATAATGTTGTTTCATAGGTGTACATTATTTTTCCTCCGTTAAAATATATTTGCGGAGTTTAAACCGAAAATCGTCCGGCAGTTTAGCACTCAGATTTGCCGTAAAAAATTTTTTAAAGCACATCTGACCGCTAACCTACACAAAAACGTTTACGGTTTAAGCTCTGACTTTTTGCTTTTACAAAACCGAAAAGGGCAGTTTATGCGGTTCGGCATATGCCGAATTACAACTGCCCCTTTGTTTTTGAAAATTACTTTCTCAAACCTAATTTTTCAACAATTGCACGGTATCTTTCAATATCAACCTTTGTAAGATACTGCAAAAGTCCACGTCTCTGACCTACCATTTTAAGAAGACCGCGTCTTGAGTGGTTATCTTTCTTGTGGGTTTTGAGATGCTCGTTAAGTGCATTGATTCTTGTTGTAAGAACTGCTATCTGAACTTCGGGAGAACCTGTGTCTCCTTCGTGAATAGCAAATTCTTTAATGATTGCCTGTTTTTCTTCTTTTAACATAATTTTATCACCTTTCTGCGCTCTGCGCCCGTTTTATGCCGCTTGCCGAGTAGTGGGATGGTGAACCCCGAAACACAGCATACGGTCAAATCAGATATTATTATACCACACTTTTTTCGGTTTGTAAAGTATTTTTTTGAAAAAATCTAATTTTTTAAATTGCAATATAAAATGTCCACAAAATTTGTTAAGCAACTTCTTGCATTTTCAACAAATCATTAGATGATTTGCCATTAAATATTTTTCGAGGATAG
>CACZWA010000142.1 GCA_902784685.1 uncultured Ruminococcus sp. | reverse complement strand
ACCCACGAAAAATATTTAATGGGAAATCATCTAATGAATTGTTAAAAATAGAAGAAGTTGCTTAACAAATTTTGTGGACATTTTATATTGCAATTTAAATATTTTTGATATGCCGGAAAAAATACTTGACAAAACAGAAAAAATATGGTATAATGTTAAAACGTGATTACGGGTAGTCCTCTGTAATTCTGATTATTGCATGAATGCCTATGAAATAAGGAGAGAATAAAATGTACGAAATCGTAAAAGAAATCGGCGCAGAGCAGATGAAAAAAGAAATTCCCGAATTTGCAATCGGTGACACAGTAAGAGTTCACAACAGAATTGTAGAGGGAAAAAACCAGAGAATCCAGATGTTTGAAGGAACGGTTATCCGTAAAAAGAACACAGGTATCTCGGAAACCTTCACCGTAAGACGTGTAGCTCACGGCTGCGGAGTTGAAAAAACTTTTCCGATTCATTCACCTAACGTTGCCGCTGTTGACGTTATCAGACGCGGTAAGGTAAGACGTGCAAGACTTTACTATCTTCGTGACAGAGTCGGCAAGGCTGC
The DNA here is from genome assembly GCA_902784685.1 of uncultured Ruminococcus sp. Lineage (GTDB taxonomy): Bacteria > Bacillota > Clostridia > RUG12999 > RUG12999 > RUG12999. The sequence goes on along the minus strand of CACZWA010000142.1, from coordinate 2,362 downwards.
TAAGGTTAAAGAAAAACTCGACTAAGTGTTTGAGAGCGGCGTTGCTCTGAAACGGTGTTTTAAGGGAGTGCCACTCATGGCATTCCCTTTTCGCTTTAAAGCGCTTTTTAAGAAAGGAGCATTATTTTATGGAAGAAAAAGATTTTAACGGTTTTGATGAAAAACAGCCTCTTGAAGAAAACGGTGCTGAAATTGCGCCTGAAAAAGAGCCTCAGGATAATAGCGAGAGCGAATATGTAATTACAGGCTTCGGCGAGGAAGGAGAGCCTTCTAAAAAAATGGGTGCGGAAATTTTTGATTGGATTCAGTCAATCGTTGTTGCTTTTGTTGTTGCAATGTTTTTAAGAACTTTTGTGTTTACGCTTGTTTATGTTGACGGAGCTTCTATGGAGCCGAGCCTTCATAATGCCGAAAGGCTTGCAATTTCGAGAATGTCAAACAGTTCTCTTAAATACGGTGACGTTGTGATTTTCCGTCCCGTAAGAACGCCCGATAAGCCTTACGTTAAAAGGGTTATTGCAACCGAGGGGCAGACTCTCAGCTTCGATTTTGAAACAGGCGATGTTTATGTTGACGGTGAAAAGCTTGACGAGCCGTACATTAAGGCTAAAATAGACAGTATGCATTTCGGCAGTTACAGCCCGGAGGGCAAGGCGGAGGTTTATGTACCCGAAGGTCACCTTTTTGTAATGGGCGATAACCGTAACAACAGCCACGACAGCCGTTTTGACGATGTGGGACTTGTTTCGACAAAAGATGTTATAGGCAAAGCCGTTGTAAGACTTTGGCCGCTTGACAATATAGGAACGGAATTCAAATTGAAATAATTTATCGGGTAGAGTTATATCCGAAAAAGACAGGACTTGAAAAAATGAATTTACAATGGTTTCCCGGACATATGGCAAAAACCCGAAAAATGATGGCGGAAAGCCTGAAAATAACAGATATTGCGGCGGAGCTTATTGACGCAAGACTGCCGCTTTCCTCACGCAACCCCGAAATTGACAAAATTCTTGAGAATAAACCGAGAATACTTGTTTTAAACAAGGTGGATATGGCGGACGAGGCGGCAACGAAGAAATGGGCAAAGTATTTTGAAGGAAAAGGACTGAACGTTATTTCTGTGAACAGCGTTACGGGAAAAGGGCTTGAAAAAATAGGTGAGGCTCTTGACAGGGCGCTTGCGGATAAACGTGCAAAAGACTCCGCAAGAGGTATAACAAGAAGCGTAAAAATGATGGTCTGCGGCATACCGAATGTGGGAAAATCCTCTTTTATCAATAAAATTGCCGGCCGCGCGGGCGCAAAAACAGGCAACCGCCCCGGAGTTACAACAAACAAACAGTGGATTAGACTGAAAGACGGAATAGAGCTTCTCGATATGCCGGGCGTGCTTTGGCCGAAATTTGACAGCGAGGATGTTGCGCTTCGCCTTGCGTTTACGGGAGCTATAAAGGACGAGATAATGGACGTTGAAGAGCTTGCCTGTAAGCTTCTTGCGTTTCTCGGTGAAAAATATGCGGCGGCGGTTGAGGAGCGGTATAAGCTTGACAGCGTCAGCGGCAGACAGGGATATGAAATTTTGGAGGATATTTGCCGCAAACGTGGTTTTCTTCTCGGTAAAGGTGAATATGATTATTTCCGAGGGGCAAATATAGTATTAAACGAATTCAGAGATTGCAAAATCGGGAAAATCACTCTTGAATTTCCCGAAGAATAAGCCTGAAAGACGAGGTAAAAACAATGGTATATATTTTTTTGGCAGACGGATTTGAAGAAATAGAAGCGCTTGCTACTGTGGATATTTTGAGACGGGGCGGAGTGGATGTAAAGACGGTTTCGGTTACAAAAGAGCTTGTTGTTACCGGCGCTCACGGTATGCCCGTCGTTGCGGATATAAGCTACAAAAAGCTTGAAAAATCTCCCGAAGCGGTTATTCTTCCCGGAGGTATGCCGGGAACGCTCAACCTTGCGGCTTCTGAAATTGTCGAAAAAACTGTGAAAGAGGCATATGCAGAGGGGAAAATTGTTGCGGCAATTTGTGCGGCTCCTACCGTGCTTTACGGTTACGGACTGCTTGACGGCAAAAAAGCAACCAGCTACCCGGGCTATGAGAACGAAATGGTAAAATGCCAATATACGGAAAACGCCGTTGAAATTGACGGCAACATTATAACTTCACGAGGTGCGGGAACGGCGCATCTTTTTGCGGCGGCTCTTCTTGAAAAACTTAAAGATAAAGATACCGCCGAAAAAACGCTGTCGGCAATGCAGTATAACTGAGAGGGAAACGGTATATGGACAGAATAATCAGATTATCCGATGAAGAAGGACATATAAGGGCTTTTGCGGCAAGCACAAC
>CACZWA010000141.1 GCA_902784685.1 uncultured Ruminococcus sp. | reverse complement strand
CCGCCATGGGTATAAAATGCATAGCAGCGCCACATATCAATATCGCCCCATTCGCATTTTTTACCGGCAAGGTCAACCGTAACGGTCTTTCCGGAATTTATTGCAGGTATGCAGCCTCCGGGACATTCTCTTACGCAAGCTCCGCATTTTCTGCAAAGCGGCTCGCCCGAATACATTTCATCATACTCAAGCTCTGCATCGGTAAAAATAAACGCAACACGCTGAAGCGGCCCGAACTGCGGTGTAAGGAGCATCTTGCTCCAGCCTATTTCTCCAAGACCGCAGGCAACTGCCGCAATACGGAACTGAAACTGTAAATCAGGCGGAACTTTTCCTTCCGCAACCTCACGGGTAAACTGAACGCTCCTGTGGTGGGCGGTTTTGCCCTTTGCGTGATTGCTGACTTCAATCTGTTCTTCTGGTGAAAGTGTGTTTCCGGGGCTTCCGTCCATATCGGAAACAACTCCTCTCGCACCTGTATTTCTGTAAATAAACGCCTCGTAGCCTTCGTCCTCAATCACCTTTCCGACATGATGAAGAACTGCAGGCGCAAAAATTTCGTTAATACCGCCGTATGCCATAGAAGGGTACTGATAAAACTGTGTACCTTCCTCAATACCTCTTTGAACTCCCCTCGGTATTCTGAAAACAAAGCCTATTATGCTTTTTACACCCGGAAAAAGACGTCTCGGGTCCATTTCTTTGGGTGCGCCTTCAAAACGTGAAACCGGCCCTATACCGCAAGCGTCAGCGCCTGCTTCAAGAGCGGCTTTTTTTATCATTTCACTCGTTAGCATAAACATCCTCCTCAAGCTTAATTAGTGCTTTTTCTGTGCCTTGATATATAAGTTTATCATTTTCTGTTTTGCTTTCAATCAAACTGTTTTCATAAAAATACGGTCTGATTGTCATTGTATGATTGGGTTCTAAAAGTGAAAGCACACTTCCGACAAACTTCTTGTTTTTTATATATGCGTCAAGAATTTTTATCGGGTCTGCATTTACTCTTGTTGCAAGCTTCATTGCAGGAAACAAGCCTTCATAAAGATGTACATCTTCGGGGCGTATAAAATTTGTTATTTCCGGCAGTTTTAAAATATTTTCCTCGTCTTTAAGGTAGCCGTGACAAATCCCCTCAAAAACGTAGCCGTTGTCCATAGCAGAAATTTCACTTTCGTGCGATACAAGATTATCATGAAAAGTATGGGCAGAACAGTTGTTTAAACAACCGCTGTTTGCAAGCGCATACAGCTTTTTGCCGTTTTCGTCACACCATGTTTTAAGGCTTTTTATCGCCGCAAAATCACGGTTAAGCTCACGTTTTAAATAAAAGCTGTCAAAACTGCCCTTTACATAATCCATACCCTCTTTTGTGCCAATGCACATATTTACGGAAGCCCGCACATCAACGTCCGAAAAGTTTGCTTTAATAAATTTTGCAATAAGCGGCGAAGCGGTCGTAACGGATTTTAAACCGTACCTCCTTTGAACAAGGTCAATACTGTCGCCCACTTTCTCAAAAAAAGCGCGTGACTGACTGTCTTTTCCGTAACAGGTAGCATTAAAAAGAAGATTCATTGAAATGCCGCTTTCCGACAGCTTTTTCAAATCTGCATTCATTTTTTCCAAAGCCTCAAGAGGCGTCATATCGCTTCTCTTTATCTGATTGTTTCTGCCGTTTGGAAAATCTGCCCATGAAAAATACACTTCGTCAATATCTTCTTTATATTCCGCAATTTTATCTATAAATTCTGAGTCCGAAAACAACTGATATCCCACGGAAAATTTCAATCTATATGCAGTCCTTTCTGTTATTGATTAATTTTATCAGAAAAAAAGTCAAAATTCCCTATATTGACTATACCATATTTTTGTGATATAATGTATCACAAAAGCAACAAGAAATATGATAAAACAAAGAAGTGATTTTAACAAATGAATTTATCTGAATTAAATCCGCACATACGATATGCAAGAATACATAAAGTCCATTATAACAACGTTAATGAATACAGTATCTGTTATGATTGCAGGCTCTTTTTTGCAAAAAAAGCCGAAGGGCATATTATTGCCGATAATAAAAAATATAATATTTCAATCGGTACGGCGATATATCTTCCCCCGCTTACAAAATACAAGCTGAATTTTATAGAAACGCAAAATTTTGAATTTATTGTCCTTGATTTTGACCTTGTAAATGATTTTTCGCATTTGAAATCAGGTCTCGGAACAGCAACGGCAAAAAAGTTTTCAAAAGAAAAGGTACTTAGTTATCCGCTGCCCGACCTGCTTAAAAACCCAATTGTCAAGCCTATTCCGCAGCTTTTGCAACCTCTTACTCAATGCACAAAAAACTTTCTGATTTGCGACCGTTTTTACAGAGAACGTTCATCGGCAATTTTAAAGCTTTGTCTGCTTGAATTTATCCGTGAAAGTCAAAGAAACGAAACGTATTCGGCGCTTTGCGAAAAAGTTATCGGTTATATCTGCGAAAATTACGCCGATTCCAACCTTTCTAACAAAGCTGTAGCTGATGAGTTCGGTTACCATCCGTATCATTTAAGCCGTATTTTAAAGCAGGAAACAGGCAAATCCTTACGCCAGTACCTTATTGATTATCGCCTTCAAATGGCAAAAAATCTGCTTCTTACAACATCTGACGATGTCGAGCAAATTGCTTGGAAAACAGGTTTTTCATCAACAGCGTATTTTGTCAAGCTATTTCATATGCGCACAGGCACAACTGACAAACTCGGTCTACCGCAAGCAAACCAATTTAAAGTAAAAATTTAATGGTTTTTATTTAACATTTCTGATTATAAGGTTAGTGGTGCAGTTTTTTAAAAAACTGCACCACTGCTTGCTTTCCGCCCTTTAAATCTCTACCGTACCTATGTACGCCGACGAGTTTTAAAGGACGAAATATTCCTTCGCTTCTCAGCCTCTGCTCAGCTTAATGACTTTGTCATTAAGCTGCCCCGAACATATTTGTATAGTTCGGGGGATTTTTTATAGCTGATTTTATAAAATAATGTCAAGCATTTCCATGAGGTTATCAATTTTATAGTCGCACATATCACCAATACCTGCTTTTTCTATGTTTCCGCCGGATATTCCGACACACGAAAAACCTGCAATTTTAATTGATACAACGCCCGCAGAGCTATCCTCAATACCGATTATCTTATGCCGTCTTTCAAACGGCACTCCAAGTCCCACTCTTGCGGTTTCGGCATAAAGCCACGGGTGCGGCTTTGGGGCAAGCTCGCCGAGCGTGCCCGTTTGCCCTTTGCGAAGCGCCTGACCTGCCGTTATGATTGCGTCGTAAAAGTCAACAGGGTTGCCCATACCTAACTGTTTAAAAGCCGAGATTATTTCGGGCATTGCTTTTTCGTAAAGTCCGCTTGTGACTAAACCTATTTTTATTCCCTCGTTTTTAACTGCAAGCAAAAACTCCTTTAAATTCGGCGCAGGGGTAAAAGCGTCCTTTTTTCCTCTACCCTTTAAAATCTCATCCATTTCATGGTTTACAATTTCAAAGTAATACTGCCTTGCAAGCTCAAGGCTCGCCCCTTTTGCGTATTTGTCAATCATATACTGCAAATGCTCCGAGACAGAATGACCCGATATAAACGGCTCGTCCTCTGCTTCTCTTTTAAAGCTGTCGTTGCTTAAAAGCCGTGCAGTTGTTCTCTCAATTACCCACATCCAAAAACGGCAACGGGTTCCTACCCTTGCTTTTTATAATACTGCAAATTTGCAATATTGTCAATGATTTATTCGATATTTTTGAGCCGTTCCTCAAAATAGATCA
>CACZWA010000140.1:4481-5543 GCA_902784685.1 uncultured Ruminococcus sp. | reverse complement strand
AAGAATACTTTGTAACCTTCTCGGCGAGTGGGTGGAAGCAGGCGAATATCCCGAAGATTATGCCGCGCTTAAAGAGATTGTCGAAGGAATATGCTATAAAAATGCAAGAGATTATTTTAACTTTTAAAGGTTGTGAAAAATGTGAAAATGACATTCAGGTGGTACGGCGAAAGCGACCCTGTTACGCTTGACAAAATCAGACAAATTCCGTGTATTTCGGGCGTTGTGACCGCTGTATATTCTGTACCTGTCGGTGAAGTTTGGGATTATAGCGCCATAGAGAGCCTTAAAAAGCAGGTTAATGCAAAAGGTCTTGAAATGGAGGTTATAGAGAGCGTTCCCGTACACGAAGATATTAAGCTCGGCAGGGGAGATTATAAAAGGTACATAGAGAACTACAAGGAAAATATAAGAAGGCTTGCAAACGCAGGGGTTAAGTGTATATGCTACAATTTTATGCCTGTGTTTGACTGGACACGTTCAAGGCTTGACCAGCCTCTTGCAGACGGCTCTAATGCTCTTGTATATTACAAAAAAGACGTTGATAAAATGGACCCTGCAAAAATGACGCTTCCGGGCTGGGATTCTTCATATTCACCGGACGAAACAGAAGGACTTATCGGGGAGTATAAAAAACTCGGTGAGGAAGGTCTTTGGAAAAATCTTGAATATTTTATAAAAGAGATAATTCCCGTTGCCGCCGAGTGTGATGTTAATATGGCGATTCACCCCGACGACCCGCCATGGCCGATTTTCGGCATACCGAGAATTATAACCTCGGAAGAAAATATTGACCGCTTTTTGTCACTCTATGACGATGTTCATCACGGTTTAACGCTTTGCAGCGGCAGTCTCGGCTGCACATCAGCAAACGATTATACGGCGATGGTTAAAAAATACGGCAAAATGGGGCGTATTCACTTTGCCCATGTAAGAAATGTCAAAATACTTGACGACGGCTCGTTTGAAGAAAGCGCACATATGTCGGACTGCGGCTCGCTTGATATTGTGGAAATTTTAAAGGCATATCACGATGTGGATTTTAAAGGGTATTTAAGACCC
>CACZWA010000140.1:0-4447 GCA_902784685.1 uncultured Ruminococcus sp. | reverse complement strand
CGAAAGCGGCAAGCCGGGATACGGACTTTATGACAGAGCGCTTGGAGCTATGTATATGGCAGGAATATGGGAAACGCTCGAAAAGACAAAGTAAGAAAGGAAAAATAAAATGAAATTACCTTTTAATATTGACCTTAAAAATAAGGTTATAGTAATTACAGGCGCAGGCGGCGTCCTTTGCGGTATGTTTTCGGAGGCGCTGGCGTTGACAGGCGCAAAAATTGCCCTTCTCGATTTAAATGAGCAGGCGGCAGATGTGCAGGCAAAAAAAATAACCGAGTGCGGCGGCATAGCAAAGGCATATAAATGTAACGTTCTTGATAAAGAAAATATAGAAAGCGTCCGTGAGGAGATATTAAAGGATTTCGGCACTTGCGATATTTTAATTAACGGAGCAGGGGGCAACAACCCGAAAGCAACGACCGATGAAGAATATTTTTCGGCCGAAAACGCAGGAAAAGTTAAATCTTTTTTTGACCTCGATAAATCGGGCGTAGAATTTGTTTTTAACTTAAACTTTCTCGGCACGCTTTTGCCGACTCAGGTTTTTGCGGCCGATATGACAAGTAAAGATGACGCAAGTATTATAAATATATCGAGTATGAACGCCTTTACACCGCTTACGAAAATCCCTGCATACAGCGGCGCAAAAGCGGCAATTTCAAACTTTACAAAGTGGCTTGCCGTGTATTTTTCAAAGACAAATATAAGATGCAATGCGATAGCACCCGGATTTTTTGTAACCAAACAAAACGAAAAGCTTCTCTTTAATGAGGACGGAACGCCAACCCCCAGAACGGAGAAAATTTTGAATGCTACGCCAATGGGGCGTTTCGGAAACGCCGAAGAGCTTATAGGCACGCTTTTATTCCTTGTTTCAAAAGAGGCGTCAGGCTTTGTAAACGGCGTTGTAATTCCTGTTGACGGCGGCTTTTCGGCGTACAGCGGTGTTTGATTTTTATTCTGTAAATTTTTATTAAAATGAATTTTGAAATGTCAATTAAAGAAGAACTGTTAATTAGAAGAATTGCGGAAATTATTGCGCACAGTGTTCAGCTACCCGAACTTGATTTAAACTCAATTGTAAACTCAACAGCCCTTAAAATGCTTGAAGAAATACAAGATGTTCTTTCAAAAGACGGGAAACTAAGTGACTTTGAAATGATAGAAGAAATCGTTGAAATTTTTATCAAATACGGCGTGGACATTAAAGGCTGTCACGATTTTTATTAGTATGGTGAAAAATATTGCAGTTGTTATAAAATAATTTATCGGACGGCAAAGCCGCCCGATTTTACATTTATTCCGCATCAATTGTAGAAATGTTAAAGGTAATTTCTTCAAGTACGTCAAGAAGAACTCTCACAGTATCAAGCGAGGTAAACATGGTAACATTATTCTCAACGGCGCAGCGGCGTATCTGAAAGCCTGCTGTCTGCTCGTCCTCGGATGCAACGTTACGGGTATTTATAACATAGTTTACATAGCCTTTTCGTATTGACATAAGCAGTTCGTCATTATCCTTAGTTATTTTACTGCGAACTTTAACATGCATACCGTTTTTCATTAAAAAATCTGCCGTGCCTTTTGTGGCTTCAAGGTTAAAACCGAGATTGTAAAAGCGCTTAATAAGAGGCAGCGCCTCCGCCTTATCTTTATCGGCGACGGTAACAAAGACTGTACCGTAATTAACAACGTTCATGCCCGAAGCCTGAAGCGCTTTATAAAGCGCACGGGTAAGCTTTTTGTCGTAGCCTATTGCTTCACCTGTTGATTTCATTTCGGGTGAAAGATAAGCGTCAAGCCCACGGATTTTAGAAAACGAAAAAGCAGGCGCTTTAACGTACCAGCGCTTCTTTTCGGGTGGGTACAGTTCGGTAAAGCCTTGCTCTTTAAGAGATTTTCCGAGTATTACAAGAGTTGCAATATCAGCAATCTGATAGCCTGTTGCCTTTGAAATAAACGGAACGGTACGGGAAGAACGTGGATTTACTTCAATTACATAAACATTTTCTTCTTTATCTACAATGAACTGTATATTGTAAAGCCCAACAATACCGATTCCAAGTCCGAGTTTTTTCGTATAATCAAGAATAGTATTTTTAACCTTATCAGAAATGCTGAAAGTGGGGTAAACGCTTATTGAGTCGCCTGAGTGTATGCCGGTGCGTTCAACGTGTTCCATAATGCCGGGAACAAAAACGTCTTTTCCGTCACAAACGGCGTCAACCTCAAGCTCTTTTCCTTCGACATATTTATCCACAAGAACAGGTTTATCCTCGTCAATTTCAACCGCTGTACGCAAATATTTGCGGAGCGCGGCTTCATCTGCAACAATTTGCATTGCTCTGCCGCCGAGGACATAGCTCGGACGAACAAGAACAGGGTAGCCTATGCTTTCCGCCGCCTCAACGCCTGCCTCAATGCTCGTAACGGCTTTGCCGTTTGGCTGCGGAATGTTAAGCGTTAGCATAATATGCTCAAAGCTGTCACGGTTCTCGGCTTTTTCAATTGCGGCAACGTCCGTGCCGATAATTTTTACGCCGCGTTTTTCAAGCGGCTCGGCAAGGTTAATTGCCGTTTGACCGCCGAGAGAAGCAATAACACCAATAGGCTTTTCAAGCTCGACAATATTCATTACGTCCTCAACCGTCAGCGGCTCAAAATAGAGCTTATCGCTTGTTGTGTAGTCGGTTGAAACCGTTTCGGGGTTATTGTTTATAATTATTGCTTCGTAGCCGTATTCCTTAATCGTTTTAACAGCGTGAACGGTAGAATAGTCAAACTCCACGCCCTGTCCGATTCTTAAATTATTTTTTTCTTATCACTTACAATAGATTCGTTTTCGTCCTCATATGTAGAATAGAAATAGGGGATATAGCTGTCAAATTCGCTTGCGCAGGTATCAATCATTTTATAAACGGGGAACATTTTGTTTTTCTTGCGTATTTCAAAAACATCCTCCTCGCTCATTTTCCAAAGCTGAGCGATATATCTGTCGCAAAAGCCCATTTTCTTTGCGGCATAAAGCACTTTAAGGTCGCCGATGTTTGCTTCAAGCGTTTTCTCAAAGTCAACAATTTTTTTGATTTTATCAAGGAAAAACATATCAATCTGCGTCACGTTACAAATTCGGCTGTGGTCAACGCCGAGCCACATTAGCTGTGCAATCGCATAAATACGGTCGTCCGTGCCTTCGGCTATATAGTCAAAGAGGTCATCAACCGACATTTTTTCCTTATCGAATTTTGACATATATATATGGCAAACGCCGATTTCAAGTGAGCGAATTGCTTTAAGCAAGCTTTCTTCGAGCGTTCTGCCTATGCTCATAACCTCGCCTGTTGCTTTCATCTGCGTGCCGAGCTTGTTTGATGCCGATGCAAATTTATCAAACGGAAAACGGGGCATTTTTGTAACAACATAGTCAAGCGTTGGCTCGAAAGAAGCAGGTGTGTTAGCAATTCTGATTTCGTCAAGCGTCATTCCGACAGCAATTTTTGCCGAAACCCTTGCAATCGGGTATCCGCTCGCCTTTGAAGCAAGCGCAGAAGAACGTGAAACACGGGGATTTACCTCAATAAGATAGTATTTGAACGACTGCGGGTCAAGTGCAAATTGAACGTTACATCCACCCTCAATTTCAAGCGCACGAATTATTTTAAGCGCGCTGTCACGGAGCATATGATACTCTTTGTTTGTAAGAGTTTGACTGGGGCAGACAACTATGGAGTCGCCTGTGTGTATGCCGACAGGGTCAAGATTTTCCATATTACAAATGGTTATTGCGGTATCGTTTTTATCACGCATAACCTCGTACTCAATTTCTTTGTAGCCTTTAATACTTTTTTCGACAAGAACCTGAGAAACAGGGGAGAGTTTAAGCGCATTTTTCATTATTTCACGGAGCTGTTCCTCGTTGTCGGCAAAACCGCCGCCTGTGCCGCCGAGCGTAAAGGCAGGGCGAAGCACAACAGGATAGCCGATTTTTTCCGCCGCAGTAACCGCCTCATCTATCGAGTGAGTTATAATCGAAGGGAGAACAGGCTCTCCCAGGCTTTCGCAAAGCTCTTTAAAAAGTTCTCTGTCCTCGGCGCGGTCAATGCTTTCGACTTTTGTTCCGAGAAGTTCCACTCCACATTCTCCGAGTACGCCTTTTTTATAAAGCTCCATTGCAATGTTAAGTCCTGTCTGTCCGCCGATTCCCGGTACAATTGCGTCGGGTCTTTCATAGCGCAGAAGTTTTGCGGCATATTCAAAAGTTAAAGGCTCCATATAAACCTTATCTGCAATAGAGGTGTCTGTCATAATTGTTGCTGGGTTTGAGTTAGCAAGAATTACTTCATATCCTTCTTCTTTTAGAGCAAGACACGCTTGTGTACCTGCATAGTCGAATTCTGCTGCCTGTCCAATAACTATTGGGCCAGATCCAATTACCATAATCTTT
>CACZWA010000139.1 GCA_902784685.1 uncultured Ruminococcus sp. | reverse complement strand
CGCCGCCTCTGCAAGCTTGTCACCGAAATTTTCCGCGGTAAGACCTTTTTTTGTAAGCCTCTTTGTAATTTTCTTGCTGTCCGCAATATTTTTTTCGTACAGTGTTTTAAAAGGTTCTGATTTAAGCACCATGGAATTGTCTTTATAATATGCAATATCACTTAAAACACCTTTATTAAGCGCTTCAATAAGACAAATATCTACAACTCTCAAAAGTGTATCCAATCGGTTTGAAGTGTCAATAGGATTTTCTTTTACAGATTCATAAAGCTTTTCTGCAACAAAATTCTTATCAGCATCCGAATACAAATCTATGCCTAAAAGTCCGAGATCAACGGCATACTCCGAAATCACTTCTTTAACCTTCTCTTTGCTTTCCTGTGCAGCGCTGTTCAAAAGCCCCTGCGCAGTACTTCTGTCCTCATCATTTGAGTGCAGAATTTCCTTTTCCGCAAGCATATTGCCGTTTTCATCCGCAACATAAAGCATATATCTGCCCGATTTTCCGCTAATATCAAGGCTTACGGTATATTCTCCTTTGTCGGAATTAATTACATCAATATATTCAATCGTTCCGTCAACAGAAATATCATTAAGGCTGTATGTACTGTTTTTATCGTTGTCTTGCGGTTTCATAACAACTGCTGTAACCTTTGCCGCCTCTGTATTACCCGTATATTTGTATTCGTGCTCTGTTACGTCGGTTGCATCCGAGATTTTTTCTTCCGCATAATCTACTATATGAACAATATTTTTTTTATCAAGCACAAAGGCTTTAACAGCATCCACATCGTCCGTCAAAGCAAGCCCCACGCTTTCTTTACCCGAATATGCTTCTTTTACCGCAAGTGCTTTTGATGTAACCGACTTTATATTTTCTCCGTTATATGCCGCAAGAATGAATGCCGACACGTTGCTTTCCGAAACTCCGGTATTCTTTACTTTGAGCGTGGCTTCCGCACCGTTTTCCGTTATATTTATAACAGGCTTTGAAATATAGACCTTGCCTGCCGACATGGTAAACTCAACATTGGTTTCGGGAAGCACAAGAGTATAAGTGGACTCGCCGCCAAAAAGTGTACCCTCGTCACTCGTTTCAAGCGTTAAGATTTTTGTCACATTATTATAGCTTTTTACATATTCCGGAACGTTGTTGCCGCTAAGTTCTGTTGCAAGAGCATCTTCTTTTTCAATTGCGCCTTCAAAATAAACTTCTATTTTTTTAGCTCCCGGCTCATACGCTCCTTTTTCAAAGTCCAGAAGATGACCATTTTCATCTTTAAGAATAATATATTTTATCCTTGCGTTTCCCGGTATTTTTTCCTGTTTGGTGATTTTAAAATCATCAAACATAACTCTTGAATTTTTTGTTATTGTAAGCTTTAAACCTGTAAGCGGAACTTCTTTATCCGATAAATCTGTATCAGGATATATGCTTTCGTAAGTCTTGTTTAGTGCAGCATTACTGTAAAAAATCGGGATTTTTTCTTTTTTATACGTTTTTCCGTTACCGCCTATGAGTTCATAATCATACATTTTATCTGAGGCGTAAAATTTATATTTAACACTTACCCACTTCTGTGCTTCAAAAAGTGAGTCAATATCATTCATAACCGTACTGTCTTTTGTATATCCGTAATCAAATTCAAATGCCTGTACACTCGGTTGTTCTCCCGTAAAATAGCCTATACTGCGGTATCGGTTTGAAAGGTATAGCCATTTGACAGCACCGTCACTATACTCCGTTGTTCCGTCAAACGGACTGCATAACAAAAATGAACTTTCCTTTCCTCCGTTATTTTTATAATTTCCTTCAAGGACTTTTATATTAAAGGTCATCTCATAATCGCTGTTTGTGTCAAACAGCGGTTCTCCATCTTTCCGTTTAAGCTCGATATAGCCTGAACTATTTCCGCCGGCAGTAAACAAATCACTTGTTTTTTCACCTTCGTTGTCGCTATAAACATACTCTGTTTTCGATACATTTGAATAATTTATTTCTGTGGGGCAATCGTCCGGCGCCTCGCTGTCATACAAAACCTCCGGCTCCGGCTCTACAATTTGCGGAACCTTCACAGCGTAAGCATAAGAAAGTTTTCCGCCTGTAAAATCAGTGTTTTTACCAAAATCAACCTTTATTTTTCCGTAATCTTCCATATCAACCGTGCTGTCAAATACAATCTGACAGCCTCCTACGGAAAGGTTTCTGATTTCAAAACTTACAGGCGTTCCGTTTTGCATCATTACATCGTCCGCAGCATATACCATTGCAGTAACATCGCTTGCTGAAAAATCGGCAAGATTTATCGTACTTGCAAATTTAATATCAAGCTTTTCGGGATTTTCGCTAAGCTCCGTACCGTCCTTAATATATACCCCGTGCGGTATTCCCTTTGTCAAACTTATATTATCGACAAATACGTCTCCGCCGACCTCCGAACTCGAATGTTTAGTCCTTGCAAGAACGTGCACTCCCGACGCAGTCTCACTTGAAGGCTGTGCATAACATTCCGTATTTACAACCTCGCCTGTATTAAAATCCATAAGAGGCTTTCCGTCCATATAATAATACGCTCTGTTGTTATCAATATCTGATATAATATCAAAGGTGTACCACCGCCTCGGTGACATACTTGACGTTGTCTGAGCCTGAGTCCATCTTGTGGATGTGGAGCCTGCCTTGTAGTCTGCGTATCTTACAATACCGTTATCTATCCTGACACCCTTTAAAAGCGGTGTCGTTCCGCCACCGTAAACATGTACCACCTGCGAATAGGTCGAATTATTCCCAATTGTTTCAAAATATATCTGAAAGCTGAGTTTGAAAACTCCTTCCGATATATTAAAACTTTCTGTTGTTCCACCGAGATAATTTACATCCGTACCCTCAGACGTTATACGAAGCGCTGTATCGTTGCCGTAACCGAAGGACGCCGGATTTGTTTCAACGGAA
>CACZWA010000138.1 GCA_902784685.1 uncultured Ruminococcus sp. | reverse complement strand
CTGCATCAAGCCCGGTGTTTTCTCTGCCGCCTTTTGCATAAACCGTGAATTTGCCGCCCTCACGTTTTACATCTGCGGAAATAACAACACATTGATTTCCGTACCGCTTTGCGGCTTCCTCGATAAGTTGCGGATTTTTAATAGCGCCCGAATTTACGCTCACCTTGTCTGCTCCGCATTTCAGCACTCTGTCAAAGTCACTCAGAGTATTTATTCCTCCGCCTACGGTGAGAGGGATAAACACGTTTTTTGCAACCTCGCAGAGAATATCGGTAAAAAGGGCGCGCCCTTCATGAGAAGCGGTTATGTCGTAAAACACAAGCTCATCTGCACCTGCACTGCTGTAATATTCCGCAAGGCGAACAGGCGAAGAAACATCTGCAAGACCTTTAAAATTTATGCCCTTAACAACCCTGCCGTCTTTCACATCAAGACAGGGTATAATTCTTTTTGTAATCATTCTGACACCTCGATTGCCTCTGTTAAATCAATTGCTCCCGTGTAGTAGGCTTTGCCGATTATTGCGGCGTAAATATCAAGCTTTTTAAGCCTTTTTATGTCGTCCATACTCGATACGCCGCCCGAAGCGGTAATGTTTATGTCAAATTTTGACGAAAGCTCCGAATACAGCTCATGGTTTGTGCCTTTCATAGCGCCGTCTTTTGATATATCCGTGCAAATAATTGTTTTAACTCCAAAGCTTTGCATTTTTTCAAAGAATTCGTTACAGCGTATGCCGCTTGTTTCGAGCCAGCCGTGTGTTGCCACAAAACCGTCTTTAATATCTGCGCCCACTGCGACCTTTTCGCCGTATTCCTTTAAGGCTTCTTTCAAAAAAGGCTCGTCATTTACCGCCGCCGTGCCGAGAATTATACGGTCTACTCCGGCGTTTATGTATTTATCGGCAGTTTTCATGCTTCTTATGCCGCCGCCGATTTCGGAAAAAAGTTTTTCGTAAGAAGCTATTTTTTTGACAGTTTCAATGTTCGGGGTAGTGCCGTCCTTTGCACCTTCAAGGTCTACAATATGAATATGCGAAGCACCTTTTAAAATAAAGTCCTCTGCAATGCTTTCGGGGTGGTCGCTGTAAACCGTCATATCTGAATAATTGCCTTTTAAAAGCCTTACGGCTTTTCCGTCAAACAGGTCAATGGCAGGGAATATATACATTTTTAAAATCCTTTCCTAAAGCTCGCAAAATGCGCGAAGAATATTCAGCCCCACATCGCCGCTCTTTTCCGGGTGGAACTGACAACCGTAAACGTTGTCTTTTTCGACAGAGGCTGTAAGCGGCGCACCGTAATCGCAAACGGCAGTTACGGAATTTTCGCAGTTTGCCGCATAATATGAGTGTACAAAGTACACAAAATCGCCGCTTTTTATATATTTAAAAAGCTCGCTTTTTTTATCTGTAAATTCAAGAGAATTCCAGCCTATTTGGGGGATTTTATATTCTTCGCTTACAGCCGATTTAATCGGTACGATTTCACCTTTTATAAGCCCGAGACCGCAGTGCTCGCCGTACTCGTAGCTTTTTTCAAACAAAAGCTGCATTCCGAGACAAATGCCAAGAAGCGGTTTGCCGCCGCCCGCAAGTGAAACGAGAAGTTTATCAAGCTCTGTGCGGCGGAGCTTTTCCATAGCGTCCGCGAAAGCGCCGACGCCCGGAAGAATAACTTTATCGGCTTGTTTTATTTCATCGGGCTTGCCCGTAACAAAGGCGTCTGCACCTATTTTTGCAAATGAGCTTTTAAGGGAAAAGAGGTTTCCTACTCCGTAGTCAACTATTGCAATCATTAAAGTACTCCTTTGGTAGACGGTATTTCATCTGAAAAAACGGGGTCAATGCTCACAGCTTTTTTTAAAGCCCTTGCGGCAGACTTAAACGCACCTTCAATTATGTGGTGAGAGTTTGTACCCGAAAGTTGTTTTATGTGGAGCGTAGAAAAAGAATTTCTGACAAAACCGAGCCAAAATTCCTCTACAAGCTCCGTATCAAAATCTCCGACCTTTTCGGTTGGAATTTCAAGCGAATACGCAAGATGACTGCGTCCCGATAAATCAACAGCGGCAAGAATAAGAGCTTCGTCCATCGGAAGAATTTCGCTGCCGTATCGGTTTATGCCTTTTTTATCTCCGAGAGCATCTTTAAAAGCCTGTCCGAGAGCAATTCCTATATCCTCCGCAGAGTGGTGATAATCAACGTCCGTATCGCCGACGCAGGTAAGAGTCAGGTCGAATCTGCCGTGCTTTGCGAAAAGCGTAAGCATATGGTTAAGAAAACCGCAGCCTGTCGAAATATCCGATTTTCCGCTTCCGTCAAGCGTAAGTATAAGAGAAATATCCGTTTCCATGGTTTTTCTGGTTATTTTTGCTGTTCTCATTTTGTTCACTCCTTAGGTGATAAAATACGCTTTATGGCACAAAGAAGCGAGTCAAGCTGGTCTTTTGTGCCTATTGTTATTCTATTATAGCACGAAATTCTCTCCGTGTCAAAGTGTCTTATAAGTATGCCGTTATCTTTAAGTTTAAGGTAAAGCTCTTTTCCGTCAATTTTTGGGTGAGCCGCAAAAACAAAATTTGCGCTTGAAGGAATTACATTAAAGCCGAGCTTTTTAAGTTCTTCCGTTAAATACGCTCTGCACGATATAATTTCGGCGCAGTTTTTCTCGGTATAATCGCTGTCATTTAGTGTTCCGAGAGCCGCCGCCATAGTCATGCGGTTAATGTTGTACGGATTTGTCGAATATTTTAAGGTGTTAAGGTCGTGTATAAGCTCTTTGCAACCTATTCCGAAGCCGAGCCTTGCCCCTGCCATACTTCTTGATTTTGAAAAAGTCTGCGTAACAAGAAGGTTATCGTACTTATGTATGAGCGGCACACAGCTTTCGCCACCAAAATCAATATAAGCTTCGTCAACAACCACAACGCTGTCGGAATTGGAGCGTATAATTTTT
>CACZWA010000137.1 GCA_902784685.1 uncultured Ruminococcus sp. | reverse complement strand
AAGGAAATTGCAGGCGCAATTACGCCCGTTCCAGGCGGAGTAGGTCCTATGACCCGTGCCATACTTATGAAAAATACCGTTATGTCGGCAAAGCTGAAATAAAATATTATTTCTCGTTTCGCCGAAGCCTATTATAATAAACTTCACATTTAACTTAAAAAGCGAAGTGAAATCCAAAACAGATTCACTTCGCTCTTTATTTATATTTCTATGTTTGCTATTATTTGCGAGTTGGTTTAACATTTACATCCGGATTTATATTGCCCTTGATTGCTCCGTTTTTATCTTCAAATGCCTTGATGTTTTCTCTTATTAACACAAGCACATGACTGTTGACGCTTCTGCCTTCATAATCAGCCACATAGCCAAGCTTTTTTAACATTTCTTCCTCAATTCTTATCGAAACACTCTTAATAGCCATAAAATCACCTCAGAATAGATATATTATATCTTTATTTTTTCTTATATTTCAAAGCTCTGCATTGATTTTTTCGGCATATCTCACGGTTTCCATAGCGTCACGGGCGTAAAAATCAGCTCCGATACTGTCGGCATATTCCTGCGTAAGAACAGCGCCGCCGACTACCGCCTTGCACCACGGAGCAGACCTCTTTAAAAGCCTTATTGTTTCTTCCATTGCAGGAACTGTGGTTGTCATAAGCGCCGAAAGCCCCACAAGCGGAGCATGAAGCTCTATCACAGCCTTTTCAACAGTTTCGGGAGGAACGTCTTTTCCGAGGTCGGTCACGTTAAAGCCGTAGTTTTCAAGGAGCAATTTTACAATATTTTTGCCTATGTCGTGAATATCGCCTTTAACCGTGGCAATTACAAAATTACATTTAACATCTGTCTTGCCGCCCGAAGCAAGCATTTTTTCCTTTATAACACCAAAAGCACTCTGCGCCGCCTCTGCGCTCATAAGAAGCTGCGGAAGATATATTTTCTTTTCTTCAAAACCTTTGCCTACGGTGTCGAGCGCAGGTATTATCTGCGACTGCACAATATCAAGCGGCTCGTTTGTTAAAACAAGCTCTTTTGTTATATTCTCCGCTTCCTCTTTAAAGCCCTTCTCAATCGCACGGGCAAGCGTAAGCTCCGTTTTTTCCGCCCTTTTAACCGCCAAGGCTTCGTTTGTACTTTGCATAAAGGAAATATATTCGTTAAAATTCTCGTCAAGCCCGTGAAGCGCCCTGAACGAATAATAAGATGCCAGCATACGCTGTGAATACGGGTTCATAATTGCGGCGGAAAGTCCGCTTTCGAGCGCCGCCGTGAAAAAACAGCTGTTTATTGCATCACGTTCGGGAAGCCCAAACGAAATATTTGACACGCCAAGCACGGTGTTTGCGCCAAGCTTCTCTTTTATGAGCCTCACCGCTTCAAGAGTTGCGGCGGCGGCTTCTTTATCTGCGCTGACTGCCATTGCAAGAGGGTCAAAAACAATATCTTTCTTATCTATTCCGTATTCTGCGGCGGTTTTTAAAATTTTTTCCGCCACTCTAAGGCGACCTTCTGCACTCTTTGGAATACCGTCCTCATCAAGCGTAAGCGCAACAACAAGCCCGCCGTATTTTTTTATGAGCGGAAAAATCCTTTCCATACTCTCTTTTTTGCCGTTTACGGAATTTACCATAGCTTTGCCGTTATAGCGGCGAAGCGCTTTTTCCATAGCGTCGGGATTTGACGTATCTATCTGGAGAGGAAGGTTTGTAACCGCCTGAAGCTCGGTCACAGTTTTAACAAGCATTTCTTCTTCGTCAATTTCCGGCAGACCCACATTTACATCAAGAATATGCACGCCTTTTTCCTGTTGGTTTATTCCTTCGCCGAGAATATAGCTTATTTCGTTATTTTTAAGCGCTTCCTTAAAGCGTTTTTTGCCTGTCGGGTTAATTCTTTCGCCTATAAGCACCGGAGAAGTGCCAAGGCAGACTGCATGAGTATATGACGAAACGCAAGAAATATTTTTTGGGGTTATTTTAGCAGGCTCAAAACCTTTTGTTAGCTCCGTAAGGCTTTTTATGTATTCCGGCGTTGTGCCGCAACAACCCCCTGCAATGCGCACGCCTTTTTTTATCTGACTTGCAACATTTTCGGCAAAATCGTTTGGAAGTACGTCGTAAACAGTCTTGCCGTCTACACTTTTCGGCAGACCGGCATTTGGTTTAAGCATTACAGGCACAGAGCAACAATTTAAAATACGCTCTATAACAGGCTCAAGCTGCTTTGGTCCGAGCGAGCAGTTTACGCCTACCACATCTGCCCCCATACCTTCAAGCATGGCAACCATAGCTTCGGGAGAAGCTCCCGTCATAAGCTTGCCGTCCTCGCCGTAAGCATTTGAAACAAAAACAGGAAGTTTGCTGTTTTCCTTTGCGGCAAGAAGCGCCGCCTTTGTTTCAAGGCAGTCGTTCATTGTTTCTATAAAAATAAGGTCTGCGCCGTATTTTGCGCCAAGCTTTACAATTTTTGCAAATACGCTTGTAGCGTCCTCAAAATCCAAATCGCCGTAGGGTTTAAGCATTTTACCCGTAGGACCTATATCGAGAGCGACAAATTTTTCCGACTTTGCGGCGCTCATTTCTGCGCCTTTTCTTGCGTTAAAAATTGCCGCTTTTATAATATTTTCAAGAGTATCGTCAGCGAATTTAAACGAATTTGCGCCGAAGGTGTTGGTGTTTACAACATTTGCTCCGGCGTCAAAATATGCGGCGTGTACTCCGCTTATAATTTCAGGATGAGAAATATTCCACAGTTCTGGCAATTCGCCCGGTCTTAGCCCTCGCTCCTGAAGAAGCGTACCCATACCGCCGTCAAGATACAAAATATTATTTTTTAAATACTCTTTTATATTCATCTTTTCCCCTCATTTTTGTATGGACATTCTTTTAAAGTACAGTTTTCGCATTTGCCTGCTCTGTTACGCTTTTCGGCAGATATGCCGATAATTGCCGTTACCGACTTTGAAGGTGT
>CACZWA010000136.1 GCA_902784685.1 uncultured Ruminococcus sp. | reverse complement strand
CTTCCTCCGCGGCCTTTTGGATCTCCTCCCTCAGCGCCTGAAAGCGGCTTTGCGGCATATGCGCTTAAAAAATACGGCGTTTCCTCTTTTGCCGATTTTATGGAAAGTATCGGCGTTCCCTGCGTTTTTGAGGGCGAAAAGCTTTTTCCGTACTCGCTTCAGGCTTCAAGCGTACTTGATATGCTGAGGCTTGCGGAGGGCGAAAGCGAAATTTGCGAAACAGCCGTTAATAAAATTATCCCCCAAAAAAGCGGCGGCTTTTTGCTTAACACCGATAAAAAAAGCTACAAAGCCGACAAGGTTATAGTCTGTTGCGGAGGAAAGGCGGCAAAAAAGCTTTCGGGCGGCGGCTGTTATGAGCTTCTTACCTCTCTCGGTCACAGCCTTACTCCTCTTAAAGCCGCAATTGTTCAGCTTAAATGCGACGGCACAAAGGCGCTGGACGGCGTTAAAATAAATGCGGATGTTACTCTTGACGGAAAAACGGAAAGCGGCGAGGTGCTGTTTACCTCTTACGGCTTGTCGGGTCCTCCTGTTTTACAGCTTTCAAGAGACGCAAAGGGCAAAACCGTTACTATCGACCTTGCCCCAATGCTTGATTTTAGCGAGGTTGCGGAAATTTTACGCCGTAAAAAAAGCCTCGGCTACCTTACTGCCGAAAACCTTTTTAACGGCTTTTTAAACAAAAAACTCGGCCGTGAGCTTCTAAGAATGAACGGAGTCCTTCCTTTTTCAAAAAATGTCGGAGAAATTTCCGACAAGGAAATAAAGCGGCTTGCGGGCACGGTAAAATCTCTGCCCTTTAAAATTACCGACACAAACGGTCTTGAAAATGCGCAGGTTACGGCAGGCGGAATAAAATGCTCCGAGTTTGGCCCCTATACAATGGAGTCTAAAATCGTGCATGGCATTTATGCGGCAGGAGAAATGCTTAATATTGACGGCGACTGCGGCGGCTTTAACCTGCAATGGGCTTATTCCTCCGCACGGCTTGCGGCTGAAGCTGCGGCAGGGCTTGACATTTAGCCGAAAAAGATATATAATGTTAATATCTACTTAATTTATAGGTTTTAATGGAGAGATTGAATTGAAGCTATCAGACAAGGTAAACAAGCTTTTAAAAACGAAAAACTTATCGGACGGAGAACTGCTTGAGCTTATAAAAACCGATGTATTCGATGAGGAGCTGTTTTTTGCGGCGGACAAGGTGCGCCGTGAGCATTACGGCACAGATGTTTATGTCCGTGGGCTGATTGAATTTACGAACTACTGCAAAAACGACTGTTACTACTGCGGCATACGTCACGGCAACAAAAAAGCCGTGCGTTACAGGCTCAGCCGTGAAGATATTATGGAGTGCTGCCGTGAGGGATATGCTCTCGGTTTTCGCACTTTTGTTTTGCAGGGAGGCGAGGACCCTTACTATACGGATGAAATTATGTGCGAAATTATCTCATCCATACGAAAAGAATATCCCGATTGTGCAATTACTCTTTCGGTCGGCGAAAAATCCCGTGAAACCTACGAAAAATATTTTGCGGCAGGCGCAAACCGCTACCTTTTGCGGCACGAAACCGCAGACAGTGAGCATTACGCTATGCTTCACCCAAATTCAATGAGCCTTGAAAACCGCAAACGCTGTCTTTTTGACCTTAAAGAAATCGGTTTTCAGGTCGGCAGCGGCTTTATGGTTGGCTCGCCGTACCAGACGGCGGAAAATCTGCTGGCGGACCTGCGTTTTTTACAGGAGCTTATACCCGATATGATTGGAATAGGTCCGTATTTAACGCACGAGCAAACTCCTTTTGCGGATAAAGAAAACGGCAGTATGGAGCTGACTCTCAGGCTTATTGCTGTTTTGAGGCTTATGTTCCCCTATGCGCTTTTGCCGTCTACAACGGCTCTCGGCACAATTCACCCGAAGGGCAGAGAGCTTGGACTTAAAGCAGGCGCAAACGTAGTTATGCCAAACCTTTCTCCTGTGAACGTGCGAAAGCTCTACGAGCTTTACGAAAATAAAATCTGCACAGGTGAAGAAGCGGCGCAGTGCCGAGGTTGCCTTGAAAAAAGAGTCGAAAATGCGGGATATAAAATTGTTACGGATATAGGCAACGTAAAAAAACATTAAAGGAACGGTAAAATGCAAAATCAATTTTCAAGAACAGAGTTGCTTCTCGGTGAGGAAGCTATGGAAAAACTGAAAAATTCAAGAGTTGCGGTTTTCGGCGTGGGCGGAGTCGGCGGATATGCCGTTGAAGCTCTTGCAAGAAGCGGCGTAGGCGCTCTCGAACTTATTGACGACGACAAAATTTGCCTGACAAATTTAAACAGGCAGATTATAGCCCTGCACTCTACAATAGGAAAATACAAGGTTGAAGTTGCGGCGGAGCGTGTGCATGACATAAACCCTGGCTGCAAGGTGAATATATATAAAACCTTTTTCCTGCCCGAAACAGAAGCAGAGTTTGACTTTTCGCAGTATGATTATGTTATTGACGCAATAGATACGGTAAAAGGAAAAATTGAGCTTGTTATGAAGGCGGACAGAGAAAAAGTGCCGATTATCAGCTCAATGGGCGCAGGAAACAAGCTTGACCCTGCCGCTTTTGAAGTGAGCGATATATACAAAACCTCGATTTGTCCGCTTGCCCGTGTTATGAGGTATGAGCTAAAACGCAGAGGTATTAAAAAATTAAAGGTTGTGTACTCAAAAGAGCCGCCCATAAAACCGCTTACTGATGGTAAAACGCTTTGCAAAAACGGTTGCGTGTGTCCGCCCGGAACCGCAAGAACCTGTACGGCTCGGCGTGATATTCCAGGTTCGTCCGCCTTTGTTCCGTCTGTTGCAGGGCTGATAATTGCAGGCGAGGTTGTGAAAGATTTAATTAAATAAATTTAGGCGATTGTAAAATGAAAATGCAAAAAATGTGGATGATTTTTTGAGCCTTCCCCCAAGGGGGAAGCTGCCATCGGACGAGCCTTTCAGGCTCTT
>CACZWA010000135.1 GCA_902784685.1 uncultured Ruminococcus sp. | reverse complement strand
GTTAAGGCAGGAAAGCCAAAATATGGCATTTCCTGCCCCGAAAATCACGATATTTTATCATAGAAAAATTGAATTTACAGAAAAAGACTCACACGCCCAGTAATTACTATCTTTGCGCCCGCTTAATGATAAACACCAATTATTTTTTACGTCCCATAAATTCGGGAAGCGGTTTTCCTTCTTTAATCCACTGTGTATATTCAGCGGTTGCGGCAAACATTACGTCGCCTGCGGAGTTAAGAGCTGTTTCAACAGAATCCTGAACAACACCGATAATGAAACCGATTCCGACAACCTGCATGGCAACATCCTGCGGAATGCCGAACATTGAGCATGCCATCGGTATAAGCAGAAGCGAGCCGCCGGCAACGCCCGAAGCACCGCAAGCCCCAAGGGTTGCAAGTACGGAAAGTACAATGGCCGATAAAATATCAACCTGTACGCCAACGGTATTAGCTGCTGCAAGAGTCATAACAGTTATTGTTATAGCCGCACCGTCCATATTTATTGTAGCGCCGAGCGGAATGGATACCGAATACATATCCTTATCAAGTCCAAGTCTTTCGCAAAGCTGCATATTTACAGGAATATTTGCCGCGGAGCTTCTTGTAAAAAATGCAGTAAGACCTGATTCTTTAAGACAACGCCATACAAGTGGATAGGGGTTTCTTTTCATTGAAAGTCCCGCAATAAGAGGGTCAACAATAAAAGCAACTGCAAGCATACAGCCAACAAGAAGCGCAAGGAGTTTGCCGTAGTCTGTGAAGATTGCAAGACCGTTTGAAGAAACGTTTGAATATACAAGACCGAGTATTCCGAAAGGAGCAAGATTTATTATCCATCTTACAGCCTTTGAAACGCCGTCGGATATATCCGTAAACATACGTTTTGTGCTGTCACTTGCAATGGATTTAAAAGCAATTCCCAGCACAACAGCCCAGAAAAGTATGCCTATATATTTCCCTTCAACAAGCGAGCCGAACGGATTTGAAATCATATTGGTAAACAGATTTCCGAGAACCTCGCCAATGCCTGTGGGTACGGTGTCGGCTGTGGCAACTTCTTTAAGTGTAAGCGTTTGCGGAAAAATAAAACTTCCGACAACCGCAACAACAGCCGCAAGGAACGTACTTATCATGTAAAGAAAAAGAATAAGACCGAATCTTCTGTCGAGCTTTGCATTACCCTGAGAAAGCGAGGAAATTACAAGAACCGCAACCAAAAGCGGCGCAATAGCTTTAAGAGAACCTACGAATAAATCTCCGAGCATTCCTATCCAACCTATACCGGGCAATGCAAGTCCAAGAATTGAACCGATTATAAGTCCGCATAAAATACGCAGAACCAGGCTTGTACTGTTATATTTTTTAACAGCTTTTACAAAAAAATTTTCCTTCATACATTACTCACCTTTCAAAAAAATTCATATTATTATTCTATCAAATATTTACTATTTTGTCAATAGGTGCATTTTTTTGTTTTTGGACTTGAAAAAAAGGAACTTTTATTATATAATAAAAAGGTGAGTTGTTATATGGAGCAAAAATGTAATATGGTACGGCTACTGATTTTTAAGGATATTTGGTAGGGGAACTGAAAAATGAAAGAAGATATTGTTTTACAAAATGAGATTTTAACCGTTAAAATTCACCCACTCGGTGCTGAGCTTTGCAGTATAAAAAAGGGCGGAGAAGAATATATATGGCAAGCAGACCCGACTGTATGGGGCTTTTCGGCACCTGTGCTTTTTCCTGTATGCGGAAGAATAAAAAACGATACATATACATTTAACGGCAAAAGCTATAATATGGGGCGGCACGGATTTGCAAGGTTTTCGGAGTTTAATATAGAAAAAGCTGATAAATCAGGTGTTATTTTTTCTCTTTCATCCTCGGAAAAAACGAAAAAAGAGTATCCGTTTGATTTCAAATTTAATGTAAACTTTGAGCTTAAAGCAAATAAGATTAATATAACATATTCGGTATATAATCCGTCAGAAGAAACTATATATTTTTCATTTGGCGGACATGAGGGTTTTAGCTGTCCCGAAGGAGCAGAGGAATATTCGGTTACTTTTACGGACGATAATTCTCTTGTAAGATATATGGTTGATGGCGGTTTTTATAATGGGGAAACCGAGCAGGTTGCGCTTAACTGCGGTAAATTACAGCTAAAATACAGCGAGTTTGAAAAATGTACATATATTTTTAGAGATTTTAAATCAGACAGTGTGATTTTGGAAAATAAAGATAGTACAAGAGAAGTTAAAGTAAGCTTTGATAAGCCGACAGTGCTTGCACTGTGGACTTTGGAGGGCAGAAAATATCTTTGCATAGAGCCGTGGTGGGGAAGTTCGCAAGATATGGATTTTAACGGTGATTTTTCCGAAAGATACGGCGTAATTTCTCTTGAACCAAACAAAACATTTGCAAAAACGCACAGCATTGAAATATTGTAGCGTCTGGTTTTGACTATTTATGCTCAATAAATTTTTTTCTGAAATTTGTTGGAGTTACGTTTTTATAGCGCTCAAATATTTTAATAAAATAGCTGCTTGATGCAAAGCCCGTTTCAAAAGCAATTTCCGTTACGGTTTTGCTTGTGGAGGCAAGAAGCTTTTCTGCTTCGGTAATTCGGATGAGGTTTAAATAGTCGTTAAAATTTCTGTTCATAACCTTACCGAATGTCTTTGAGAAATGACTGTAGCTCATATTTGCAAGTTTTGCGGCGCTTTCTGCGGAAATTTCTTCGCTGTAATGCTCCGATATATAGTCGAGTACACGGCGCAAAGCTTTAACGTGCGACGATTCCGCTTCCGGAACGGTAGGAACGGTTATTCCTTTTTCTGCCCAGTAACGCAGTATTCTCACAAAAATTCGGCAAATATCCGCACGGAGCGCAAATTCATAGCCATACTCACGGTTTGAATATTCGTTGCAGGCGTCAAACATAAGCGACGGTATATCGGTTTGATATATATCCTCGTGTTTAAAAACTTTTTGAGGGGAAATGTTTCCG
>CACZWA010000134.1 GCA_902784685.1 uncultured Ruminococcus sp. | reverse complement strand
GTCAGATTTCTTATCCAGATTCTTCCGCTTACGCCGAACAGCGTTTCGGAATCATCGTCAGAGCCTATCATGCTTCCGTCCGGTGCAATAAAGTTCATATTGTCAACCGCGGTGCATATGTAACCGTTTGCTGTCTCACAAACCGCGTTTGGCAATGAACCTTTAAGAGGTTCTGAAGAAACTGCCAGCTGTGTTCCTGCTGTATCGTAAGCAGCCATTAAATTCTTGTCGGGATCTGCGCCGCCTACAAGTACGTGACCGTTCTGAATTTCAATTTTATTTATAGTTGTAAAAATACTTCCGCCGCTGTTCATACCTGTTATAACCCACGGCTCACTTACGCCCCCTGCGATTTTTGTTACATCATCGTTTCCGGGCCAAAATGTGAGTGCAAAATCCTCGTCCTTTGAAGCGGCAATTGTGCCTGCCGCAGCAGCCGCACCTGTTTCATTTCCGTCAGGATCAAATATTTTCGCTTCAAAAACTCCGCCGTCAGCATAGATATTTCCGTTCATATCAGCCGAAATACCGTTTCTGCATGAAATATCAAGCGTTTTATCGTATGTAAGCCCACTGTCTGCAAGTTTATAAACCTTAACTTTGTCGCCGCCGTCACCTATATAAACCGTATCACCGTAAACTGTCATATCCGGGTTGCCGCTTGCAGTTGTTTCAAACGGCTCTTCAAACGAAAGAAACTCAGCTGAAATTGTGTATGAGCCTACCGTTATTGAGCCGGGCGTGGGGTTTAACGGTTCGGATTCCGCAACAGGCTCAGTTGTTATCCCCGGATCTTCCACCGGTTCTTCCGCCTTCTCCCCGCAGGACGCAAGCGAAAACACCATAATTCCTACTACAAATAATGCCATAAATTTTTTCACAAAAAATACCTCCTTGTTTATCTTGATATATTTTCCCTTCTATAATTATAGCAATATTTTGTTTGTTTTACATCAGCCGATTGGCTGATATTTGACAGGTGGATTTCCGTCGCAGAGCACTTATATTCCTGTCATAATAAAAAAAGAGCTAACCGATTACAAAAAATCAGTCAGCTCTAAATTTTTATAAATAATTCAAATGTTGCCAATTTAGTTTAACAGCCATCACAAACGGCTTGGTTGAGCCATTTATAAGATCAAAGTTCTTATTCCCACTCAATTGTGCCCGTTGGCTTTGGCGTAAGGTCGTAAAGTACACGGTTTACGCCCTTAACCTCGCTTGTAATTCTTTTTGTTATATGTTCAAGAAGCACAAACGGAACGTTCTCAACGGTTGCCGTCATTGCATCTTTGGTATTCACGGCGCGGATAATAACAGGCCAGTCATAGCTGCGTTTTCCGTCAATTACACCGGTGGATTTAAAATCAGGAACAATTGTAAAATACTGCCAAACCTTACCTTCAAGACCGTTTTTGGCAAATTCCTCACGGAGTATAGCGTCCGACTCACGCACAGCTTCAAGCCTGTCGCGCGTTATCGCGCCTATGCAGCGCACACCGAGACCGGGACCGGGGAAAGGCTGACGGTAAACCATATTTTTCGGCAAACCGAGAGCGTCGCCCACTACTCTTACTTCATCTTTAAACAAGAATTTTAACGGCTCAACAAGCTCAAATTTAAAATCCTCCGGAAGCCCACCAACATTGTGATGAGCCTTAACGGGACCGCTTTCTAAAATATCGGGATAAATTGTGCCTTGCGCCAAAAATTCTATACCTTCAAGCTTTCTTGCTTCTTCCTCAAAAACTCTGATGAACTCCTCGCCTATAATTTTACGTTTTTTCTCAGGCTCGGCAATACCTTCAAGCTTATCAAGAAATCTGTCCGATGCGTCAATATATATAAGATTTGCGTCCATCTGCCCTTTAAAAACTTCGATAACCTGCTCCGGCTCGCCTTTACGGAGCAAGCCGTGATTTACATGCACGCAAACAAGCTGTTTGCCGACAGCCTTTATGAGAAGCGCTGCCACTACGGACGAATCCACACCGCCCGAAAGGGCAAGCAGTACCTTTTTGTTACCAATCTGCGCGCGCAGCTCAGCAACCTTTTCGTCAATAAAAGCGTTTGCCAGCTCCGGCGTTGTAATTCTTTCCATTGTTTCGGGACGAACATTACCTGACATATAATTACCTCCAAAAATTTTTATGATAATATAATATCACATTTCAAAAAATTTTTCAAGAGGTTTTATAAGCTATTTTTATAATCTGTCTTTTGATAAAAGGCGGCGTTATCGGAAACACATTCTATTATAATGAACATAAATATTTTTGGTGTTTATAGGAAATATAAAGCCGCCCAAAATTTTCGGGCGGCAACTTTTCATTCCCATTCTATTGTTGAAGGGGGTTTACTTGTTATGTCATAGACTATGCGGTTTATTTTACCGACTTCGTTTACTATGCGGTTTGAGGTTTTATCGAGTACATCATAGGGGATTCTTGCCCAATCGGCAGTCATAAAGTCGGTTGTTGTAACTCCGCGAAGAGCAAGGGTATAATCGTAGGTTCTGCCGTCGCCCATTACGCCTACGCTGCGCATATCGGTAAGCACGGCAAAATATTGATTTATCTCTCTGTCAAGCCCTGCTTTTGCAATTTCCTCACGGAAAATCGCATCCGCATTTTTGAGAATATCAAGCTTTTCGGCGGTAATGTCGCCAATAATTCTGACCGCAAGTCCCGGTCCCGGAAACGGCTGACGAAAAACAAGAAAATCGGGTATGCCAAGCGTGAGCCCTACACGGCGCACCTCGTCCTTAAACAGACTGCGAAGCGGCTCGATAATCTCTTTAAAATCAACATAGTCGGGCAGACCGCCTACATTGTGATGACTTTTTATTACCGCTGCGTCACCGCTGCCGCTTTCGACAACATCGGGATATATTGTACCTTGAATAAGATAATCAACCTTGCCAATTTTCTTTGCTTCTTCCTCAAAAACTCTTATAAATTCCTCGCCGATTATTTTCCTTTTTGTTTCAGGCTCGGATATGCCCGCAAGCTTCGCTAAAAATCTGTCCGCCGCATTAACTCTTACAATATTAAGGTTAAACTGCT
>CACZWA010000133.1 GCA_902784685.1 uncultured Ruminococcus sp. | reverse complement strand
ATGAACATCTGACTCCATTTCGTCAAATGTGCCGGGCAAAATTGAAATTATAACAAAATCCGCACCTTTTAAAGCCTCATCAATTGTTCTTACGGCTTTATACTTCCAATGCGATTTTGCATCCTTTAAAAGTGCAAATTTATTGCCGATTATTTCGTTATGCTGTGCCGCCTCAAAATCAATATCGTAAAGCAACACCTCGCCTTCAATATCGCCGCAAGATGCAAGGTCACTCATAAGTCCCCATGCCCAGCCACGACTGCCGCCGCCTATATATGCAATTTTAATTCCGCATACTTTTTCGTTTTCATATTTCATTTTCCATATCCCCTTTATTTTCTTTTCTGTATTTAAGCGGCAATGTTCCAATCCTTTTTTTAAACACTGCCGAAAAATAGTTGTTATTGTTAAAACCGCATTTTGAAGCTATTTCGGTAACGGATAAACTGGTCTCCCGAAGCAGTTTAACAGCCTCTTCTATTCTCACGGCGCTTATATAGTCGCTTATACTTATGCCTGTTAATTCTTTAAATTTTCTCGACATATAGGTTTTGTTAAGAAATACTGTTTGCGAAAGCCTTTCCAGCTTTATATCTTCCGAAAAATTTTCCGAAATGTATTTTGTTATTTTGTCTATATATGAAGGTATTTTTATATCCGACTTATCTATTATATGTTTTCGGTTTCTCAAAACAAACACAATAAGGCTTTGCAAGTGTTTTTTCAGCATTCTTTCACTGTATGAGTCATTAATTTGTTTTTCTTTTTCCATATCCGCCAAAATCAGTTCAAATTTATGCTTCTTATCCGGCGGAAGAACAAGATGTTTTCCGATAATTATGTTCTTAAAATCAACAAGCAAATCTTCAGGGACAGCTTCATCGTTAAACATTATTAAAAACCGTTCATACTGCCTTCTTTTAATTCATAAGTTTCCCCTTCAATACTATACTGAACTCTGCCATCAAAAAGATAGTAAAGCTCATATACGTTATGAACATGATATTTTTGCATTTGACTGCGAAAATTACGTTTTTCTCTATGACAATACACGGATGAAAAATCTTCCCTAATATAGCCGCTATTATGCATTTTTATTGGAACCTTTCTGTATTTATATAAAAATTATACATTATTTTCAGCATAAAATCAAGAACTATATTTGCTGTTTTCGCAAAAAATGCAAATATTTTTACTTTTTTAAAAAAGCACAATTATAAAAATAATCGTGCTTTATAAAACCGTTTCAAAAACTCCTATTTCTTTTTCTCCTGCTCCGTAAAAATCCACGGCTTTTCTCTTTTGCCTGTTATAAACTGCTTGGTGCTAAGCTCCCAATCCTCACCGTTACGGAATTTTTTATTAAATTTCTTTGAGAGAAGTCCTTTTTCTTCAAGATGTATATAACAAGCCCTGTCGCATGCTCTGCCGCAAATTGAAGTACGGTAGAAGTGCTTTGCGGGAGGATAAAAATAAATATTATCAAGAATTTTTTTAGCTTCTTCGCTGTCAAAGGTTGCGTCTCCTTCTATAATCTCCATTTTGTTTTCAAAAGCCGAAAAAGCATCGGGCGGCATAAACGGATTCTTCTTTCCGTTTGCTCCGTTATAATATACCGCACATCTCCACGGGTCTAAAACGCCTTCTTCATTTAAGGCGTGACCCGGACAAGCTTTCATACACTCTCCGCAGTTATCACACAGGTTATAATTAACCTTTTCGGTCGGCTCAATTACGGCGTCGGTAAGCACAAAACAATACCTCAAAAAGGGTCCGTATTCCTTGCTTAACACTCTGCCGCCAAAGCCTTTTTCACCTATACCGCAAATTACTGCCGCACTTTCAAAATTCATTTGGTTTTCTGCCGTTATTCCTCTGAAAATATCAGTGTAATCCACTTCGGGATTTGTGCTGTTTTCCTCTTTCATAATTGTCTGATGTCGTCTTTGGGGCAATGCCGTAAAGCCTTCGCCTTCAATAAGATTTGCAACATGAAGCATTGCATAAGGCATAACGGTTTCTTCCAGATTTTCTACGCCCATTGTGGTGTACTGGTAATAAACCGTTCCTTCTTCCACTCCTCGGTACATACCACGAAGTACACGAAAACCAAGACCTATAACAGTTTTTATCTCCGGAAATATTTTAAAAATCGCATCATTCTTAGGAAAATCCGTTGCCGCTGTAAAAGTCACAATATCGGCATCATAGCGCTTTGCACATTCGATAATTCTTTTTTTCATCGTTATTCCTCCCCACGGCTTTTCATCTGCTTAATATGCTTTGTACACACAACTTCACACTGTTTTCCGCAAAGGCACGGCACATAGCCGAAATGCGTTTCGGGAAGAAAACGAAGCGATGGGTACAGTGCTTTAGCGCTTTCGCTGTCAAAACGTTTTTCGCCGTTTATTATTGCCTCTCTTTCGGGGTTATCCTTCAAAAAGTCATCCTTCATAAATGGGTTGGATTTATGTGCGCCTCGATAGTAAACGGAACACTGCCATGAATCAGTACCGTTTTCGCTTATGGCTCTGCCGGGACAGGCTTTTATGCACTCACCGCAGCCATCGCACATTTCTCCTTCAAAAGGCTTATCACATTCAAGCGGCGCATCTGTAATTATAAACACAAAACGCAAAAAAGTGCCGTAATCGGGTGTAATTATTCTCCCGTGAAGTCCGGTAGTACCAAGACCGCAAATTCTTGCCGCCTGACCGAAATCTATTATAACATCGGGAACGGGCTTGCCCTCCGCAACAGGGCTTGCAAACTGAAGCTCGTAGGTACTTTTAACTTCGGGATTTGTCGTTTTGTCGCCCTTAATCCTCATACCGGGAACATTTCGCTGGAGACAGGCGTCATAGCCTTCGTCCTCAATCATATTTCCAAGCCTTAAAAGGAATATTTCCGCAAATGTTTCATCAATATATTTAACTCCGAGGCTTGTATATGTATAAAACTGACTTTTCGACTCCATAGTTTTATAAAAACCTTTAGGTACGGGAATTGCACAGCCTATTATACATTTGCCGTTTGGAAGAATACTCAGCGGGTTTCTCTGTGGGTCTGTTCCCTCAAAAAGCTTTAAATCGCCTATTCCGCAAAGAACAGCTCCAAGCTCTTTAGCTTTACTTTTTATTTGCTCCGCATTAAGCATGTGGATTCTCCTTTCTTTTATCTGTCCATTTTCCAAGCTTTGCCTCTTCGCAAGGGTTCTTTAAATCTGCCTTCCATACAGCCGCCTTTTTTCTCAAGCATCGAAACGCATGCTCTTATACAGCCGCCGCATTTTGCCATATTATAACCTACCCAGCTCGGAAAATATTTTTCAAGTGCTGTGTAAACCTTCATAACCTCTTTTTCGTTTGCATTATCGGTTACACCTTCAAGAAGGTCAAGCATACCGTTTTCGTTTTTGTCAAAAATCTCTTTCGGAACAAAGGGGTTAAAATATCTGCCGCCATGCGTATAAAACGCGTAACAGCGCCACATATCAATATCGCCCCATTCGCATTTTTTACCCGCCAGGTCAACCGTCACGGTTTTTCCCGAATTGATTTTCGGTATGCAGCCTCCGGGACATTCTCTCACGCAGGCTCCGCATTTGCGGCAAAGCGGCTCGCCCGAATACATTTCATCATATTCAAGCTCCGCATCGGTAAATATAAACGCGACACGCTGAAGCGGCCCGAACTGAGGTGTAAGAAGCATTTTGCTCCAGCCTATTTCACCGAGACCGCAGGCAACGGCGGCTATACGAAACTGAAACTGCAAATCGGGCGGAACCTTACCCTCCGCAACCTCACGGGTAAACTGCACACTTCTGTGATGCGCCGTTTTGCCTTTGGCGTGTTTGCTGACTTCAATCTGTTCCTCGGGCGAAAGCGTATTTCCGGGACTTCCGTCCATATCGGAAACAACTCCTCTTGCGCCCGTATTTCTGTAAACAAATGCTTCGTATCCCTCATCTTCAATTATTTTACCGACA
>CACZWA010000132.1 GCA_902784685.1 uncultured Ruminococcus sp. | reverse complement strand
ATGCGAGAACATCATTTGGGATAGTAGTTTACTTTCATCACTCCAGAATGGCTTATACTCTATCTGGGAATGTTTCGACGAAATAGTACATTTTGAGTCGGCGTTTTTGTACATTTTCATTTTAACATTTACAAGTGTCTAACTTTTAGGGTGCATATCAAATTTGTAGTTATTTTTTTACAAAATCTTTAAAAAACCTTGATTTTAAAATAAAAATGTGTTATAATAATTAAGTCGTACTAACCGGGGAGGTAGCGGTTCCTTGTACCTGCAATCCGCTATAGCAGGGGTGAATACCTTTTTGAGGGTTATTTATGTACTGTCAGTTTGTATCAGAAGATGTTGAGTGTCGGGTCTCGCACAACGCAGACGCGTGAACCTTGTCAGGCGGGGAACCGAGCAGCAATAAGCGTTTGTTTTGCGTGTGTTGCGGGGTAGCCCGGCAGGAGTTTTCGAAATGCAAAAACGTGTGCAGAAATGATTCGAGGAAAGGTGTACGATTTTTTATAAATAATAAGCGGGCAGACAGATGTAAAAGTTCGTTTTATGTTAACCTGTAGCGGAATGAAGATAAAATATGAAAAAAGTAATGCTTATAGGCGATTCTATACGTCAGGGTTACCAGCCTGATGTAATAAAACTGCTTGAAGGTGAATACGAGGTATGGGGAAGTCCGGATAACTGTAGATTTGCAAAATACACTTTAAACGAGCTTGGCAGAATGTTTAAAGGTTTTTCGGAAAACAGTGTGACAAAACAGGTTGATGACGGGCTTATAGCTCCAACAGAGGTTCTTTCGGCAGATACCGTATATCCCGATATAATTCACTGGAATAACGGACTTTGGGATACATCTATTGTTTGCGAGGAGGACGGCGCATTTACGCCAATAGATGAATACATAAGCTATATGTCGAAAATTCTTCGAGAGCTTAGAAAGGTAACGGATAAAATAATATTTGCGACAACAACGCCTGTTAAACCGCAAAATCCAAACCAAAAAAATGAGATAATTGCAGAGTACAATAAGCATATTATCGAATTTATGAAAAAAGAAAGTGTTCTTATAAATGACCTTGGAAGCTTTGTAAGTGCAAATCTTGACGCTTACCTCGGACCGGATAATATTCATTTAAGTCCGGAAGGCAAGCTTGCTTGTGCAGGAGAGGTTGCAAAATATATTAGACAAATTGACAGATAGTAGAATCCCCATAAGCCGTTTTAATGGTTTATGGGGATTTAATTATATTGCCGATTTTGAAAAGCTTTCTGTTTTAATTTTTTTAACATAATAAGCAAAAAGAATACTTTGCACAATTAAACAAATAAACCATGAAGCAGGCCATGAGGCGTAGAGAAGGAAAAGACTGCGCATATGCGGAAAAATGAAAAGCACATATACAATTCGCAGACCGCAAACAGAAAAAACGGAAACAAGCATCGGCTGAATGGATTTTCCGAGACCTCGGAGAGCTCCTGCAATAACATCCATTATGCCGCAAAGAAAATATGTAAGACATATTATGCTGTTTCGGTACGCAGAGTAGCGTATTACATTCGGGTCGCTGTTATATATGCTTGCAAAGGTGTATCGGTTAATATAAAAAATCAGTCCGAAAGTCAAGCCCGAAACAGTCACACAGGCAACAGTTGTGAGCAGTCCTTTTGTAAGTCTGTTGTATTTACCTGCGCCGTGGTTCTGCCCCATAAAGGTTATTGAGGCATGGTAAAAAGCATTCATTGCCGTATATACAAACCCTTCAAGGCTCATACCTACAGAGTTACCGGCAACAACGTCCGAACCGAAAGAGTTTACGGCAGACTGAATAAGTACATTCGATAATGAAAAAATTGAAGCGTTAATGCCGGAAGGTAAGCCTATTCTGATTATTCCGGAAAGAATATTTTTATTTATTTTAAGCTTTTTGGGGCTGAATGGCGGGAGACCGTCAAGATGTCTTAAAGTTATGAGTATTAAAAGTGCCGATATGTACTGCGAAACAACCGTTGCAACGGCAACACCCGAAACATTCATATTAAATTTAATAACAAATATAAGATTGAGTATAATATTTATAATTCCCGAAAAAGCGAGTATGTAAAGAGGCCTTTTTGTGTCACCTATGGCACGTGCAATAGCCGCGCCGTAATTATATAGTATGGTTGCCGGCATACCTATAAAAATTATTCGCATATATCTTGCGGAATAATTTATTATATCATCAGGCGTTGCCATTAGTTTTAAAGTTGGAGTTATTATTATTTGCCCGAAAAAGGAGATAAAAATGCCGAAAAAAATGCTTAACAGCACGGAAGTATGCATAACATCTGAAAAGCCGTCGGCGTCTTTTGAACCGTAAAAACGTGCGGCAAGCACATTAGCGCCGATCGAAAGCCCGAAAAACACCGTTACGCAAAGATTGTTAAAAGAGCTTGTCGCTCCGACTGCGGCAAGGTATATTTTACCCGCATAACGACCGACAATAACAGTATCTGCGGCATTGTAAAGAAGCTGTAAAATGCCCGATAAAATAAGTGGAATTGAAAAAGCGAGTATGCTTGGAAGCATACTGCCCGAAGTCATATCTATTTCGTGTTTCTTTCTCATAAAATATCAGTCCCTTCCCGCTTTCCTTCAAAGAAATCACGCATTAAGGCTGTACATTCTTCTTCCAGAACGCCGCCTGTAAATAAAACGCTGTGGTTATATTTAAAATCGTAAAACATATTAAACACAGAGCCTACCGCACCGAATTTTGATTCAAATGCACCAAAAACGACACGTTTAAGCTTGGCTTGCAGAGCCGCACCTGCGCACATAGGGCAAGGTTCCAAAGTTACATACATAGTGCAGTCGTCAAGCCGCCATTTTTTTAGCTTTTTACAGGCAAGGTCAATTGCGGCAATTTCGGCATGCATAAGAGCATTTTTATCCGTCTCACGCTTGTTATGTGCGGCGGCAATAATTTTATTTTCTTTAACAATTACCGCACCGACCGGCACTTCGTCAAGACTTGCCGCTTTTTTGGCTTCGCTCAGAGCGGCTTTCATATAAAAAATGTCGTCCATTTTTGTATCTCCTAAAATGTGTAATTCTTTTTCTTGTTTATTATATT
>CACZWA010000131.1 GCA_902784685.1 uncultured Ruminococcus sp. | reverse complement strand
GCTGGCATTGCAGGTGGCTGAGCACATTGTTTTTACTGATATCAAGTGCCTCCAGGCTATTCTGGTAACAGACCAGATTGCGCAGTGAATAGTTGCCGGTAACGTCCAGGCCTTTCAGCTGATTATTTCTGCAGTTAAGATCCTGCAGGCCGGTCATCCCCGAAACATCCAGCGAAGTGAGCTGATTATTATAGCATCTGAATGTCTCAATACCAGGATGGAATCCTGTTTTGAGTTCCGTCAGCTTGTTGTGGACAGATTTTTGGAGGGGATTTAAGCCTTGACATTAAAGCCCCGATATTATAAGATTATAGAAAAATTAAGGTTGAAAAAATTTAATTCTTGACAATAGAGCCTTAATATGATATAATATTATAGAAAAATTAGGGAGGAGAAGATATAATGAATTTTTCTGATATTGAACCGATATATTCGGGCAAATATGATGTAATAGTTGTAGGCGGCGGAATTGCAGGAATTTCTGCGGCGGTAAGCGCCGCAAGAAACGGCGCAAAGACGCTTCTCATAGAAAAGGGCATGAACCTCGGCGGTCTTGCAACTTCGGGACTTATTTCGTGGTATGAGCCGCTTTGCGACGGTGAGGGCAAGCAAATGGTTTACGGAATTTCCGAGGAGCTTATAAAGCTTGCGGCAAAATACTGTTTTGATAATCTGCCTGTTAAGTGGGGCGGTTCGGGTAAAAGCAAAAACCATAAGGATAGATACTGCACCCGTTTTTCACCGACGGTTTTTTCGCTTGCACTTGATGAATATGTGCTTGAAAGCGGCGCAAAAATCCGCTTTGACAGCCGTGCGACCTACCCCGTAATGGAAGGAAACGTCTGCAAGGGCGTTATCGTTGAGAGCGCAAGCGGCAGAGAGTTTTTTGAAAGCAAATGCGTTATTGACGCCAGCGGTGACGCATGTATTATGCACAGAAGCGGAGTTCCGACTGTTGACGGCGAAAACTATATGACATATATTACGCATATGTATAATCTTGACGATGCAAAAAAACTTGCCGAAACAGGAAACACCTGTGATTTCAGAAGATGGGAAGGCAAAGGCAGTGATATGGAAGGTAACGGACACCCCGAGGGCATGAAAATGCTTAAAGGCGTAACGGGAGATGACGTAACGGAGTATATTCTCATTGGCAAAAAGAGAATGTTTGATTATGTTAAAACACTTGATAAAAACAGCTTTGATATTATGACCTTGCCTACTATGCCACAGTTCAGGACGATACGCAGGATTATAGGCAAATGTGATTTTAATGCCATAGACGGCGAAACCTTTGCGGATTCTATCGGTTCGTGCGGAGATTTCAGACCGAAGGGTATAGGAAAGCACTATCAGATTCCTTTCGGCGCTCTTTATAATGAAGCTTTTCCGAACCTTCTTGCGGCAGGAAGAATTATTTCCGCTCCCAAAGGTGATGGCTGG
The DNA here is from genome assembly GCA_902784685.1 of uncultured Ruminococcus sp. Classification (GTDB taxonomy): domain Bacteria; phylum Bacillota; class Clostridia; order RUG12999; family RUG12999; genus RUG12999. The sequence continues at coordinate 1,672 of CACZWA010000131.1, read as the reverse complement.
GAGGTATCAAGAGTTATACCAAACTGCGCTTTAACGGGCGAAGCCGCAGGAAAAGCGGCGGCGAAGCTTGCGCTTAACGGCACACCTTTTGGCGAGTGCTACTAAAAAGCTAAATTAACAATATATTTCCCCTGCAATGCGGCATAATCAAGTGTGGTTTTTGCGCCGCCGCAGGGGTTTTTTACATACGCAATAACAATGTCGGAGCTATCCACAAGAAACCTGTTGCGCATAGGTATTGCCTTTTGCGGAGAAACATTGCCGAGCGGCGCAAATATTGTCAAAATCGCCGTATCCGCCGAGTAAAAACCTTACAGCGCCTTCTTTGGCAGATGTCTTTAAAATCTCCGATAGCTTTTTCTGATTTCCGAATGTAACGGGAGCGGAATAGAACCGTGACCGCAAAATGTAATTGTTGTCATAGGAAAAACCTCCATAAAAAAATATGCAGCCCTTAAAAACAGAGCTGCATACCGAAAAACACAGCGCACCCCGGTTTTTAAACGACTGCTACATACATTTAATGGTCATTGATTATATTTGTTATACCGCATATAACAACTAAAATACACTGACAAACCGGAGACACTATGTTTCTCTCGTATTTAAAAATGTATTTCAGTTGTTAAAAATAAATTATAAAAACCTTTAAAATAGGTATAATTATTTTGGCATAGTAAACATAGGCGTAAACTAAACCAATATAATCAATGATAAATATATGTAGCAAAGTAATTATATCATACAAATATAAATTTTGCAAGGGTTTAGAAGTTTTTTACCGAAAAATATATATTTTTCACATTGACATTATGTATGAAATATGTTAAAATATATCTGTTAAAGTAAAAAAAAGGGGATTTATGTATGAAAGTTCTTGCAATAGGAAACAGCTTTTCGCAGGACGCAACAAGGTATTTGCATGATATAGCAAAAGGTGAAGGAGTAAGTCTTACAGTTGTGAATTTGTATATCGGAGGCTGCTTTTTAAGAAAGCACTACCTTAATGCGCTTGACGATGCAAAAGCCTATGCACTTGAATTTAACGGAAAAGATACGGGCTTTTTTGTTTCGATTAAAGAGGCTCTTGTTTCGAGAGACTGGGATGTTGTCACCCTTCATCAAAAGAGCAACCTAAGCGTGGATTTTGAAACCTTTGTGCCGTATATTGATTTTATTAAAGATTATATAAAAAAATATTCACCAAAGTCAAAGATTTATATTCATCAGACTTGGAGCTACGAAGAAGGAAGCGACAAGCTTTGTAAATTGATGGGCTATAAAAAGCAGGCAGAGATGCATAAGGACATAAAAGCCGCTTATGCGCTTGCGGCAAAGAGAATTGAAGCAGACGGTATTATTCCTTCGGGCGAGCTTATGTTTAACCTTTGCAAGGCAGGCTACAAAATGCACCGTGACACCTTCCATGCAAGCTATGGCTTGGGTCGGTATGCACTCGGTCTTTTGTGGTTTAAGAAGCTTACGGGAAAGAGCGTTGCAAACAATTCCTTCCGCAAATTTGATGATTTCGTAACAAAAGACGAGATTGCCGCCGCATGCGAGGCAGTGGAAAAATTATAATAAAGTTATTTTTTGAGAGGTACGTTTTTAGCGTACCTCTCAGAGCGCTGACAAACTCGGTCTACCGCAAGCAAACCAATTTAAAGTAAAA
>CACZWA010000130.1 GCA_902784685.1 uncultured Ruminococcus sp. | reverse complement strand
AATCTGTCCCAAATAAGTTTATATATTTTAAACTGTTCTGCCGAGAGTGATTCCTTAATATTATCGGGAATAAGGTCGGGGAGAGAGGGCCTGATTGCTTCGTGAGCGTCTTGTGCATTCTTTTTGTTTTTGAAAACTCTCGGACTTGCAGGAAGATATTCACTGCCCCATCTTGAGCCTATATACTGCCTTGCGGCGGCAATAGCCTCGTCTGCAATACGCACGGAGTCTGTTCTCATATAGGTTATAAGACCGACAGCACCCATGCCTTTTATTTCAACGCCTTCGTAAAGCTGTTGCGCTATCATCATTGTTCGGGTAGAGGTATAGCCGAATTTGTTTGCCGCCTCCTGCTGAAGGGTACTTGTTATAAACGGAGGCATGGGCTGACGCTTTTTCGAGGTCTTTTTAACCTCTGTCACCCTATATTCGGCGCCTTTAAGAGCGTTTATAATATCGGTAGTCTGTTTCTCCGTTTCGGGAATAATTTTACCTTTTTTATCACCGTAAAACTTCGCAACAAATTTCTTTTTTGCGGGCGGATTTGTAAGCCCTGCTTCGATGCTCCAATACTCTTTTGGCTCAAAAGCAATTATTTCGTCCTCTCTGTCACAAATAAGCTTTGTTGCAACAGACTGAACACGTCCTGCGCTGAGGCCTTTTTTTACTTTTCTCCAAAGAAGCGGAGAAATTGAATATCCGACAATTCTGTCAAGCAGACGTCTTGCCTGCTGTGCATCTACAAGGTCGTAGTCGATACTTCTGGGATGTTTTATTGCGGCTTTTACGGCGTCCTTTGTGATTTCGTTGAAAACCACCCTTGAAGTGGTTTTGTCCGAAAGGCCGAGCGCCTGCATTATATGCCAGGATATAGCTTCACCTTCACGGTCAGGGTCAGTTGCGAGAATAACTTTATCGGACGCTTTAACATCTTTTTTAAGCGCCTTCATAACGTCGCCCTTGCCCCTTATTGTAAGGTATGAAGGTTCAAAGTCGTTGTCAAAGTCAACGCCCATTGAGCTTTTCGGCAAATCTCTTATATGTCCCATGGTAGCGCGGACTGTATAGTTACTGCCGAGATATTTTTTTATTGTTTTTGATTTTGCGGGGGACTCAACAATTAAAAGTGTTTTTCCCATATTTTTTATCAAGCCTTTCTTCTTATGAAACCGCCGATAAAGCGATTTTTCTAACTTTATTTTAATTTTGAGGTTTTTATGTATTTATGCCCGGGAAGAGCATCGGCAAGTCCCGAAATTTCAAGAAGGGTTACAACCGAGTTAACCTGCGGCAAGTCAAGCCCTGTTTTCGCACTTATTTCCTCTGTTGTAAGGGCGTCTACCCTTATGGTATCAAGAATTATCTTCTCCGCCATAACCTCATCGCCGGATTCCTGCGGCTCGGTATAAGCTGTTTTGATATTTTCTTCATATTCGGGAGTGTCGTTATTTTCAAATTCAAAACCGTCAAATTGCTCAAGCACATCGTCCACGCAGGTCACCATATATGCGCCGTTTTTAATAAGGCGGTTTGTTCCGACAGAGTTCGGACTGTTTATATTGCCCGGAACGGCAAAAAGCTCTTTGCCCTGTTCGAGTGCAAGCTTTGCGGTTATTGCCGTGCCGCTTATTTCTTCAGCTTCAACAACTATAACGCCGTGAGCAAGACCGCTTATCATTCTGTTTCTTTGCGGAAAATTCCACTTGTACGGAGGCGTATCGAAAGGAAATTCCGACATTACCTCACCGTTTTTCATAATATTTACCATACGGGTAGAGTTTTCTTTGGGATATACCAAATTAACGCCGCAACCAAGAACGGCAATGGTTTTGCCGCCTGCGTCAACGGCTCCGTCATGAGCCGCAGAATCAATACCCGTTGCCATACCGCTTACAATTACAATGCCTCTTTTGGCAAGTTCAAAGGCAAGCTCATAAGCTATTTTAAGCCCGTATTCGCTTGCACGCCTGCTGCCGACTATTGCGATTCTCAGTCGGTCGTCACCCGTTTCGTCCGAGGTACCTCTGCGATATATAACATAAGGCGGGTCATCAATATTTCTGAGGTCTTCGGGGTATTTTTCGTCATCGGGACAAACAAGCTGTATGTTATACTTGTTGGCAATGGCAAGCTCCGTTTCGGAAGGCTTTAAATCTTTGTTTGAAAGTGCGTCAAGCAGTTCGCCTTCCTCTGCGCCTGCGCGGCGCAGTTCTTCTTTTGACATTTTATATATCTGCTCAGGCGAAAAAATTTCGAGAAGCCTGTTTGCGCTAACTCGTTGCTTGCCTGCCGCAAACGAAAACCATAACCAATATAAAATATTTTCCATAGCAGAGGCTCATTCCTTTACTGTTTTTTTCTTTTTCTCAATGCTTCGTATGATATAATTGCCGCCGCAACCGCAACATTAAGCGACTCGATTTTCCCGTCTATCGGGATTTTTACAAAGCCGTCGCACATATCGGCGGTTACACGGCTGATTCCGAAAGCTTCACTGCCCATAATAACGACAACAGGCTCCGAAAAGTCGGTTCGAGTATAGTTTTCGGCGTTTTCCATGCGTGTACCGAGAATTTTATAACCCATTTTTTTAAGAGTTACAAGAGCTTTTTTATTGTCGTACGCCACAAAAGAAGGTACATTAAAAAGCGATGACATTGTGCTTCGGACTGTTTTCGGGTTATATAGGTCAACCGTTCCTGTACCTAAAACTATTGCGCTGTGGCTCACGGCATCGAGAGTCCGTATTATTGTACCGAGATTGCCGGGGTCGGAAATTCCGTCGCTGAAAAGCACAAAAGGTACGGTTTCGGGTGAAATATCCGAAAGACTGCTTTTCGGGATTTCCACTTCTGCCATAATGCCCTGCGGCGACTCTGTATCGCTTATATATTTCATTACATTATCAGTCATACGCAAAGTTTCGCATTTATATGACAAAGAAGGGTGCTTTTCGCTTAAAATAAGCTTTATGGGGGTTATTCCGTAAGAGAGCATATCTTTCACTGGACGCTCGCCTTCAAGCACAAAGCTTCCGCTTGTTTCCCTGTATTTTCGGGAGGTCTGCAATTTTTTTAAATGTTTTACATATGGGTTAGAGGTACTTGATATTAAATTTTCCATTTTTCCCTCCGATTTGTACTATAATA
>CACZWA010000129.1 GCA_902784685.1 uncultured Ruminococcus sp. | reverse complement strand
ATATCGTGCGGCGGTCCATTAAATTCGGGCAGAGGAGTAATTCTTTCGCCGCCGAATTTGCCGGGCTGGGATAATATCGAAATATGCGGATATTTAAAAGAAAAATACGGAATCAAATCCGCACTTCAAAACGATGCAAATGCCTGTGCGGTTGCGGAATGGAAGTTCGGTGCCGGCAAAGGCACAAAAAATATGATTTTTCTCACCTTCGGAACAGGGCTTGGCGCCGGACTTATTTTAGACGGCAAGTTATATAGCGGCGCTTCCGATATGGCAGGTGAGGTCGGACATATACGTCTTGAGGACGACGGTCCGACAGGTTACGGTAAAAGCGGTTCTTTTGAGGGCTTTTGTTCGGGGAACGGCATAGCCGCACTTGGAAGGAAGCAGGCAGAAAGTATGCTTTCTGAAGGCAAGAACGTTTCATACTGTAATAGTATAGCAGAACTGAAAAATATAACGGCAAAGAGTATTGCAGAAAAAGCAGAGGAAGGCTTTGAGGACGCAACCGAAATATATGAAGAAAGCGGCAGAAGATTGGGGCAAGGCTTGGCAATACTGATAGATGTGTTAAATCCCGAAAAAATTGTTATAGGCAGCATTTTTCAGCGTAGCGGAAAACTACTTATACCGGCTATGGAAGAAATATTAAAAAAAGAGTGTCTGGCAATTTCCCGTGAAGCGTGTGAAATTGTACCTGCGGCTCTTGGTGACAATATCGGCGACTATGCCGCATTGTCAATAGGATTGGAGGGAGAAAAATGGAAGAACTTTTAAAAAGATATCCGTGTCTTGAAAATTGCAGGAGCGATATTGAAGCGGCGGTAAATATGCTTAAAAGCTCCTATAAACAAGGCGGAAAACTGCTTGTTTGCGGAAACGGCGGAAGCTGTGCGGACAGCGAACATATTGTTGGAGAGCTTATGAAAGGCTTTTTGCTAAAGAGGAAGCCCGATGCTAAGTTTAAAGCCGCACTTAAAAACTGCGGCTATGAGGATTACGAATATATAGCGGATAACCTTCAGGGCGCACTCCCTGCAATATCACTGCCGTCACAGACTGCCCTAATATCGGCTTTTGCAAACGATGTTTCGGCGGATATGGTTTACGCACAGCTTGTGTACGGCTATGGTAATATAAACGATGTTTTTCTCGGCATATCCACTTCTGGAAATTCAAAAAATGTTGTCTGCGGCGCAAAGGTTGCAAAGGCGAAAGGACTTAAAACACTTGCTCTCACAGGGGAGAAGGAAAGCAAGCTGTCGGAAGTCTGTGACATCAGCATAAAAGTTCCCGAAACGGAGACGTATAAGGTTCAGGAACTTCATCTGCCTGTATATCACTATATATGTTATGAGCTTGAAAAAGAATTTTTTGAAGAGTAAAAGGAAAGGAAGATAAAAATGAAACTGTTTATTGATACGGCAAATGTTGAGGAAATAAAAAAAGCGAATGATATGGGAGTTATTTGCGGAGTTACTACAAACCCATCCCTTATTGCAAAAGAGGGACGTGATTTTTTGCAGGTGGTTAAGGAGATAACCGAGATTGTTGACGGACCGATAAGCGCCGAGGTTGTGTCGCTTGAGGCAGACAAAATGGTTGAGGAAGCAACAGCGCTTTACAGAAAAATTGATAATCCGAATCTTGTTATAAAAATACCTATGTGTGCGGAAGGACTTAAAGCGACAAAACGCCTGAAAGAGCTTGGCATAAAAACAAATGTTACACTCATCTTTTCTGCCGCACAGGCTCTCCTTGCGGCAAGAGCGGGGGCGTCTTATGTAAGTCCGTTTCTCGGCAGACTTGACGATATTGATAAAGCAGGCATTACCCTTGCCGAGGAAATTGCGGAAATATTTGAAATTCACGGTATAGAAACCGAGATAATAGCGGCTTCGATAAGAAATCCCGTGCATGTGACCGACGCCGCACTTGCAGGTTGCGATATTGCAACAGTTCCGTATAAGGTTATTGAGCAGATGATAAACCATCCTCTTACAACAAGCGGAATAGAGCGTTTTCTTAAAGATTGGGAAACTGTACCGGGACACGGACAAAACGACTGAGTCAAGAATAATTCTTCAGACATAATCGACATTGATTACGAAAAATATATTGAGGCTGTAAAAAAGTGCAATATGTATGAATTTGAAGGATTTTAATATAAACATAGAAAAAATTCTTGACAAAAAATTTTTATTTGATATAATGAAGGTGGCTAATAAAATTTAAGGAGTGATTGTTATGAAAACGATTTTTAACAAAATTACAAATTCAGTTATTGCTCTGTCGGTTCTTGCCATTCTTTTTGCGGTAGTGCTTATAGTATATCCGGGTTTTTCGCTTTTGGCGCTCGGCTGCGTCGTTGCGGTTTACCTTATTGCGCACGGCATAACGCTTATTTATATCGGCTACAAGGCAAGAAAACTGTACATTCCGTATGACGGAGCAATGCAAGGTGTTTTATACGTTTTGCTTGGTATATTGCTTGCGGCAAATCCCGAAAGCCTTGCAATTTATATAGGCATTTCGGTAGGTCTTTGGATTATTGTGTCGAGTATAAACAATATCAAAATAGATGTATCGCTTAAAGGTACGGGCGCACCGTGGGTACTTATGACAGTGCTTAATATTATCGACATAATAATAGGCGTTGCGGTACTTTTAACACCCGTTCTTTCATCGGTTTCGCTCACTGTGGCTCTTGGCTGCGTAATTATCGTTCATTCCGTTATACATATTATAAATATGATTTCGGTTAAGCGAAACGTGAAAAATCTTGAAAAGGCTATTATGGAAAAAATAAGATAAATTAAGTTAATTAAAAGCGGCAAAGTTCATATGAGCTTTGCCGCTATTGTTGGCACTAACGCCTAATTTTGATACAAGGATTTTGGGCGGTGCATTTGCATTTAAAGAAAAATTTCACTGTGAAACTTTTCTTTTTTCTATCAAAAGTAGCGGTTTAATCGTTTATCCACCGCGTCTTTTCATCACACATAAAAATGATGAAATAAGGAGCTTCGGCTCTTTATTTTTTTGTCTTCTAAAGCTGTTTCTTAAAAATCAATAGGCATATTGCGCAAATTTTGATTAATATTTGAGAAGTGTTTAGCAAAACACTTGAAAAATCCTAATTTTTGTGCTATATTATAT
>CACZWA010000128.1 GCA_902784685.1 uncultured Ruminococcus sp. | reverse complement strand
GAAATATTAATATTGCAAAGCTGTATTTTTCCAAAAATGTTAACGGTGTGTTTACCGAAGAAGCCGTAGCTTCCAATATGAATGTGCCGCTTAACGATACGCTTACAAACCTTAACAGAATTTCAAAAGGTATGCTTGGCGTTGCCGTAAACAGATACAGCAAAACAGATACAGGCACTTTAACAACAGCCAAAATAAAGGATTACAGATTGTATCTTGCCGAAAATATGCATGACGCTGTAAACGAAGCAAGTACAAAATTCGACCTTCTGGTTGCGGGACATACAGGTTCGGGTGAGGAAGAAACAGATGAAGCGACAGGCTTTACGGTTAGTTACAGACCTGCAAAGGTTAAAAACGTTATCCCGAATACCACAACAAAAGAGTTAAGAAGCATTATCAACCCGCACAACGAAAGCGCTTATATCAAATTTGAGGCGAACGGCGTACAGCTTGCCGATAACGATTATGTGCCGGACGGCTGTATAATGACTGTCTATGCCCCGACAGTATCCGAAAGCTATAACAGCAGAGCTTATACGATAAGTCTGGCAGTATATGGCGATGTAACATATACGGTAAACGAAGGCGTATATACGGTTACGATAGAAGCGTATAACACTGTTGGCGTAACCTTTATGGCGGCGGCATATGACAGCTCAAATAAAATTATAGCCGCTAAAGTTTTCGGAAACGGCTCGGATACTGTTTTGTTTGCTTGCGATAACCCCGAAACAATAAGAGTGTTTGCGTTTAAAAACCTTGAAACAATTAAACCTGTTGCCGCGTCAAAGCTTGCGACCGAAGCCGTACCGGAACAGTAAGGCAAATAATCGGAATGAAGATGTATGAGAAAAGCGGAAAACCGCTTTTCTCATACTGATTGGAAGGCAACAGTATGAAAAGAATTTTATTAAGTTTAATTTTTATATTTATGTTATTTTCATTTACTTCTTACGCTGCTTCATACACCGTTTCCGAAAACAGTATTTCGGGCGTTCCGTATTACACGACAGCGGAGGATTTTACTGCAAATTTAAGCGGAATACTTGACGGAGATGTGGTTGTTAAAAGCGTAAGCGGAGAATTTTACACAAGGGTTTATAAAAAGAATTGTGTAGATGAAAGTTGCCTTTTAAAAAACGGTGAGGATATATATTCAATAAATCTTAACGCGCCGCTTTGTCTTTCTCAGCTTGCAAACGGCAAAGGCTTTAATGTGACCGATATAAAAAATTACAATACAAATATGGCGGTCCGCTTTACAATGGAAACCGGCGGCTCCTTTTCCGCGCAAAGCGTTACGATTAAAAGTGCGGGTAAGGATGCGCTTGTGTTTGCAACAGAAACAGACGGGCTTATCAGTCTTAAAGATGTGTCGGGAAACAAAATAAAATTTGCAAGATATTCCGTAAACAGCAAAATCAATGCGGAAATATTTCTTAAACGCAGCGGCTTAATATTTTCGGCAGAAAAGGTTTATATAAACGGCAAAGAATTTGAATGGGAGAGTCCGCTTACGTTTAATATAGGCACAAGTATGAGTATTGTTTACAGGTCGGTAAACACCTCGGAAAAGCTTAAAAACATTTCTGCTTTAAGCGTTGAGGGTTACAGGCCGATGTTCGGTTTATCGGGTCTTGAAGCTTCGGGTGAGGGAAGCGGGGTATATTATAATTACGGCACAGAAAATATTAACTCCGTATATTCCGAAAACGGCAGCGAAAAGGATTTTAAGGCTGAATTCGGCTCAAAAATTTTTATAAACGGAGATACTTTGATTGTAAAAGATTTGTTTAATCAGAGAGCAAACGAAACATTTCAAATTTTGAGCGAAAAGCCAACCCTCGGCAAAATAAGGCTGTTTAAAAACGGTAAAGAAATTTATGGGCTTGAAAGCGGAAATATAACCGTTAAAAGAGATATTGCGGACGGAAACCTTATGTTTATTTCTCAGTATGATAAAAACGGTAGGCTTAAAGCGATTTCGGCGGACAAAGAGGCTCTGCACAGCTGTGAAGCTGATGATATTATGAAGGTTTTTGTTTTTAAAAACGAAGAAACTCTTTCGCCTGTTACGCTCGCCGCTGAAATTACGGCAGACGGTATTTTCTTTAACGACGGTTATGAGAAGTGAGGAAAAAATGAACAAAAAACAGTATGATGTTATAGTTTGCGGCGGCGGTGTTTCCGGAGTTCTTGCGGCGATAGGAGCCGCAAGGGAAGGCGCAAAAGTGCTTATTTTGGAGCAGACAAACAGCCTCGGAGGTTCCTGGACGTCCGGTCTTGTTGCGTGGATAATAGATGCGCAAAATAAAAAAGAATATATTGTGAGCGAAATTGCGGAAAGCCTGAAAAGCAAAGGTAAAGGCAGGTTTGCGAGAAGCGGCTGTTTTATTTACGAGCCCGAAGCTATGAAAATTCTTCTTGATAAAATGTGTACGGAAGAAAAAATAGATATTCGTTTTAATACCTTTGTGTGCGGCTCACAAAAAGAAGGCGGACGTATTGTCGCGGCGGAGACCGTTTCAAAATCGGGAAAAGAGAGCTTTTCGGGAAAGGTATTTATTGACGCAACGGGCGACGGCGATTTTTGTTTTTTAAGCGGCGCCGAATATGAAAAAGGTAACGAAGAAGGGCTTATGCAGCCGATGTCAATGTTCGCGATTGTCAGCGGACTTGATGCGGGCGAGCTTGAAGCGTATGATAATTCAAGAGAATTTAGCGGGGATATTTCTCCCAAAACACGTCTTTATGAAGAAATAAAGCGGGCGGGAATTGAATGTTCACAGCAAAAACCTGCGCTTTTTTATCTCTTTAACGATTGCTTTTTATTGACGGCAAACCATATATACGGCGTGAGCGGAACAAATTCGGAGGATTTGACAAAAGCCGCGGTTAGCGCAAGAAGCGAGATAGGAAGTATTGTCGATAAGCTTAAAAATCTGGGCGGAATATGGAAAAATATTCATCTTGTTTCCACAGCGCCGTCGGTTGGTGTCCGTGAGGGCAGAAGAATAAAAGGCGAATATACGGTTACACTTGAAGATATTTACGCTTCAAGGCAGTTTGAGGACAGCATATGTGATGTATGTTTCGGCATTGACGTTCATGCGCTCACAAAGGACAGCAAAACAGGATATGCAGGCTACGGCGACGGCAA
>CACZWA010000127.1 GCA_902784685.1 uncultured Ruminococcus sp. | reverse complement strand
GCTTCAAATACGTCTGCCTTAATAACATCACCTACGTTTATAGCGGAAACATCATCAAGACGAAGTTCTCTAAGGTAACGTGCATATGCAACGCCTGCCTTATCAAAGTGACCTTTAAGAGGTTTGTTCATTTTTCTTTCTGCTTTTTCTTCAAAACAAACCTGTACGGCATCATAGCCGTCGGTATCAACCGTCTTTTTCTGAACTACCGTGCAAGGACCGGCTGCTATTACTGTAACCGGAGTAACCTTACCGTCTTCAGCAAAGACCTGAGTCATACCAAGCTTCTTACCTAAAATTGCCTTTTTCATTTTCCTTTACACCTCCGTTTGGTTATTGGTTGGCTTGCGCCAACTTGACCTCGGGTATGAACACATGACCTTACATATCCTCGGGTTTGGAACATTTTGTCCATTCTTTTTTGCCTAAGCCTTAAAACCGGTTAAAGCTTTATTTCGATTTCAACGCCTGCCGGCAAATCCAACTTCTTAAGAGCATCAACTGTTTTTGCAGTCGGTGATAAGATGTCGATAAGTCTTTTGTGAGTTCTCAGCTCAAACTGCTCACGGGAGTCTTTATATTTATGAACAGCCCTGAGTATTGTAACAACTTCCTTCTTTGTGGGAAGCGGTATCGGTCCCGATACCTTTGAACCTGTTCTCTTTGCAGTCTCCACTATTTTTGTAGCCGACTGATCAACAAGAGTGTGGTCATAAGCTTTAAGTCTGATTCTCATTTTCTGTGTTGCCATACACTGTCGCCTCCTTATAATATTTCTCCGAGTTGCAACAGCAAATTTTCTGTACACTCATCCGGGTGTGTCATGCTCACCCAAAATAAAAACCCGAAGTATATCTCCGGGTTACCATACGCAAACTTCATCCGTAAACATACATACAGCCCGCAGCACGAAAGCTATCGGCGTTTATGCTCTTTGTTTAAAGCAAAATTTAAGCTCGTGTACAGTGACTCTGCCGCCCGGTTTCATGAATCGGACAAACCTTCCGTTTCAACGGTTGCCTTGTCACAACATTTCAATTATACTACATTTTCAGCGCATTTGCAAGTATTTTTTTATTGCCTATATGTAGAACTTCCAAGAAATTTTCTTACTTTTTTTATTAATATTGCACAAATAAATGTCATTTATTCAAAAATTTTACTTTTTAGGTATAAGGAGCATCATTCCTTCACGAATTTCGCCGCCTTCAAGCTTGTTAATTTGCTCTATTTCGGAAATTTTGCTGTGATATTTCTTAGCAATCTCCCACGGAGTATCGCCCTTCTGAACAAAATAAAGCACCATGGTCGGGCGGTCAGTACCGCCATCCTCTTCCTCTGTTATATCGGTTACAATATTGTTGTTATCCTCTTTTAAAACCTCGGCGCTTATTTTAATTAAAGCCCGAATTTCTATATCGCTGCCGCTTATACTGTAATCAGCCTTAACAGTTTCCGCCTCTGCTTTAACAAGGCAGCTAAAATCGTAGCTTCCTCCGAAAACGCTGTTAAACGGCAATTCATACTGTGCCGACTGAATATATCCGTCTTCTTTATCCGCTATATATATAATAGTACAAACTGCTGTTCCGTCAGCTTTCACTCCGCCGCTTCCTGCATTGCACTCATTAATATACGGCTTTACATTTACCTCAAAAATCTTCTCAACAGGAGGCATATCTTCTTCAAGAGATACTATTTCCCTTATTTCTACATTAGAATATACTTCACCTGCGGCATCTTTTAATTTTACATTTTGCATTTGCGGAATAAGCAGATTTTTTGTTCCGTAAACATCCCCAACAGCTGTAAATTCCACGTCTTCGTCACTTGTTACATCTACGCCGACAACTATATCGCATTGAAGCGCTTTTCCGTTTTCGGTGTCAATAGGTTCCGCACCTATATCCTTTATGCTGTACTTCACACAGCTGTGTTGTTTTTCATTTATTCCCTCCGCATCAAGAATTTCCGTAAAAGGCACGGTTACCGTTTCAAACTCCGGCATTTCGCCCTCCGTGCAGTATAACATATTTATGCCAAGTTCGCCTTTGGCAACAACCTTATTGTTAATTACCTTAACATCTTTTGATTTTACATTTGCGTCGCATTTAAGCAATTTCTCGGCTTTTTCGCTTAAAGGAATTTTTTCGCTCACAACAAAATTTTTATGGCAGTCTACAACATTGTTTCTGCCTTTTAAATTTTTTTCTTTTATTTCAGCGCCGTCACCTTCAATCTGGCTTACATATTTTATTTCTTCTTTTCCCGTAACCTCGCTCTTTATTTCTACAACACATTTTACATTTATCTTTCTGCTGTTTGCAAGCTGAAACTCAATATGTGTAACCTCTGCCGCCACATTTAAAATCATTTTCTCGTCAACACCTGCGGCGTCCTCGGTATATGTAAACGGTATGTCGGTTTTTATGCTCTTAACTCCCCTTGCGCTTTCGGGAACATACATTATTGTACATTCTACCCTGCCTCTAACCCCTATCTTATCCTTACTTAAAACAGAATTTTCAATAATTGCCCTTCCGTCTGCCATAAGCACCTTTAATGCGTCGGGCATAGCGTCCGGAACTATTACGTCCGACTGGCAAACAGTCTGCCCGCTTCCCGAAAAAATTTCTTTGTTTACGCAAACGCTCGATTTTCTTATTTCAGCTGACACTTAAATCCGCTCCTTACTTTTTATAATAATGTACGTTTAATATTATGCGTGTAAATTTAACATTATTACTTTTTGTCAGTATAATTCATACAAAATTATAATATAAATTTTGTGCATTTTTATGCGAACATATGTTTGACTTTCGGGTAAAAATATGCTATAATTATTATTGCAAACAAAATCGTAAGAGGGTGATTTTTTGGACGTTACGCAGAAGCTCGTTATACTCGGTGATGCGGCAAAGTATGATGTTTCGTGCTCGTCAAGCGGCGCAAGGCAATCTTTCTCACATTCAAAGGACGGAATAGGAAGTGTTCACAAAGCAGGTATATGCCACACATGGACGGCAGACGGACGCTGTCTGTCGCTTCTTAAAATTCTGCTCAGCAACTGTTGTATATACGACTGTGCCTATTGCCTTAACCGTGTTTCAAACGATGTCCCCCGTGCGACCTTTACCCCGGAGGAAATTGCAAATCTCACCATTGAATTTTACCGACGTAATTATATAGAAGGTTTATTTTTGAGTTCCGCAGTAGTAAAAAGCCCCGACTATACAATGGAACTGCTTATAAACACGCTTCGCCTTTTGCGTTTTTCATACAGATTCTATGGCTATATTCATGTAAAGGTAATTCCCGGCGCAAGCGATGAACTTGTTTCGCAAATAGGCGCACTTGCCGATAGAATAAGCGTTAATATAGAACTGCCGACCGAAAAATCACTTAAAACATTCGCACCTCAAAAAAGCAAAAAGGCAATTCTTAACCCAATGGGGCAGATTGCAGGCAAAAGTCTTGCTTCTATCGAAGAAAGAAAAAAATTCCGCTCCGCACCACGTTTTGCTCCTGCCGGTCAAACCACTCAAATGATAGTAGGCGCCGATAAAGAAAACGACTTGCAGATTATGCGCTTGACACAGGGACTTTACGATAGTTATAAGCTTAAAAGAGTGTATTTTTCGGCATATGTGCCGCTCGGAACTCATCCGCTGTTACCGGCAAAAACAACTGCCGTACCGACGCTCCGTGAACACAGGCTGTATCAGGCGGACTGGCTTTTGCGTTTCTACGGTTTCAGAGCTGACGAGCTTTTAAACGAGCGTATGCCGAATTTCAGCAATACGCTTGACCCAAAATGCACATATGCACTCACTCATATTGAACAATATCCCATTGACGTAAACCGCGCGGATTACGAAATGCTTCTGCGTGTACCGGGCATAGGCGTCCTCGGCGCAAGGCGAATTGTTGCGGCGAGACGGCATACCCGTCTCACTTTTGATAACCTCAAAAAAATGGGGATTGTTTTAAAAAGAGCGAAATATTTTATTTCGGCGGCAGATTATAACGAAAACCTTTCGTATCTTAATTACTCCGCATCGCTCCTTGCTCCTCTGCTTGCGGACAAACTGCCTGCAAATATAAATAATGTAAATCAGGTTTCGCTTTTCGATTTTGTTAAGTAATTTATAATGACGGACTTTGCAGTGCAATTTTTACGGCGTATAAAGACCCCGCAGCGCAGATTTTTCCTTCCGAATCCGATGCTCCGCCACTGCTCGAACAAATAAAGGTTTTAACAGATGAAAAAAAATCGGCTCGTTTGCAAAACGGAATAAAATCAAAACTTTCTCACTTTATTCTTCGTGACTTGTATCTGATATACCTTTCGGACACGCCGACATGTGCAACCGTTGCGCTCAAATATATACGTTTTTGCTTTGCAAACGGAAAAGGCGGCCGTACCCTGCGTTTTGAACCGGAGGTTAAAAACGCCATGGAGCTTCGTGACAAAGTTATGACCGAGGTGGATAAAATAAGAGGTCTGCTTCGTTTTGACAAAGCGGCAGACGGGCTTTACGTTTCACGGATTGAGCCTGACTGCAATATTCTTCCGCTTATTGCTCGTCACTTTGCAAACCGTATGCCTTCGCACAGCTTTGTAATTCACGATATAAAAAGAGGCGTTGCAATATGCAGTAAAAACGGCAGTTGGTTAATAACCGAACTGCCGAAATATATAAAATTTGATGTAAGCGATGATGATTTCCGCAAAGCATGGAAAGACTATTTTGAAGTAATGGCAATAAAAGAGCGTATAAACCCCAAACTTCAAAGACAGCATATGCCAAAACGCTATTGGTGTCATCTTACCGAAATGGAAAACGTCTGAAACGCTAAACTATCACTCCGCCGCCTACCACAACGTCTCCGTCATACATCACAACCGCCTGACCTGCCGTTATTGCTCGTTGCGGCTCGTCAAACTCAATGTGCAGGCTGTTTTCTCCTGTCTGCCAAACCGTGCAGGCAGCCTCGGCGTGCTTGTATCTAATCTTTGCGGTAAGATGAATCGGCTCTGTTATTTTATCTGCCGCAATAAGATTTATATCTTCCGCATCAAGACTTTTCGTGAAAAGCTCACTGTTTTTGCCGATAACAACTCTGTTTTCTTCGGGGCAGATTTTAAGCACATATGCAGGCTCGCTTAATGCAAGCCCAATGCCTCGGCGCTGACCTACCGTGTAACGAATAATCCCCTTATGAGTTCCGAGAATGTTTCCGTTTGTATCGGTAAAATCACCTTCGGGGAACTTTTCACCCGTATGGTTTTCGATAAACGCCGCATAATTTCCGTCCGGAACAAAACAAATATCCTGGCTGTCGTGCTTTCTTGCGTTTTTAAAGCCCTGCTCCTCCGCAATTTCACGAATATGCTTTTTTGTATATTCTCCGAGCGGCAAAAGCGTGTGCGCCAGTTGATCTTGTGTAAGAGAGTACAGCACATAGCTCTGGTCTTTTGTTTCGTCAACCCCTTTTTTTAAAAGGTATCGGTCGCCGTACCGCTCAATCCTTGCATAATGTCCCGTAACCACGGCGTCCATTTCAAGCTCTTTCATTCTCTGCATAAGCTTGTCGAATTTAAGGTATCTATTACAGTCTATACACGGATTTGGCGTGCCGCCCTTTTTATAGGTATCAATAAACTTTTTAATAACCTTTTCCTCAAACTTATCCTTAAAATTAGCAACATAGTACGGCATGCCGAGCTTAAACGCAACTCCCCTTGCGTCCTCAATATCTTTAAGACTGCAACAGGTTTTTTCGTTGCAAATACCAATATCTTCGTTGTCGTAAAGCTTCATTGTTATTCCGACACATTCATAGCCCTTCTCCTTCATAAGAAAAGCCGCAACGGACGAATCAACTCCGCCGCTCATTGCTATAAGCGCTTTTTTCATATATATCTTTCCTCTGCCTTTTAATTACAACTTATTGTAACACACTTTTATCTTTTTTTCAATATTTTTTACTCATTTCACAATTTCTTTTATTTTTTCCGCCAAGTCAAAATCTTTTCGGGCAATTTCGTCAAAGCCAAGCACATATGCTCCCATTTCCGCCAAAGCTTCATTTCCCGGCGCAGGAAGGCTACTTACCGCAAGCGGAGAAAAACCGCTTTCAAGATTTTCAAGCGAACCTGCCCACGAACCGCCGCTTTTATATTTTGCGTAAACGGCTACGGCAAGCTCACCGTGACTGTGTATATATCTGTTGCGCATGAGAGCATATCTGCCGTTAAAGCCCTTATCCGCATCGCAGCTGCACATACAAAGAAGCGTGCCGCCTTCAATATACGCTTTGTTCCGCTTAACAAAGCGAGAGTGTTCAAAGCCTTCCGCAATATATGCTACAACTTTGCCGCCACGAGCCAGCGCAGTTTCCTGAGCGGCGGAATCCACGCCGTCAGCGCCGCCCGATACAAGCACAAAGCCGCTTGCGGCGCATAATGCGCCAAGCTTTTCAGCGTACTCGATTGCCATATCCGGCACTTTTCTGCCACCGACAACAGATATTGCCTTTTCGGTTGCAATATCTTTATTTCCTATTGAATAGAATATCGGCGGTGCTTTTCTGCCAAGCTTTTTTTCTGTGTTTTTGGGATAAAAAACGCTCCCACGAGCTGTTATGTCAATTTTTCTCCGCAAAAGCCTGTCCGCCATATCCATATATAAAGCTCTGTTTTTGCAAGCTTCTTCCGCAATTTCTTTTTCGGGAAAATCGTCATACATAATTTTCCTGTCAAAAATATCGGCGGCATCAATATTTTTTTCAATATAATATTTTAGTATATCGTTGACTCTTCCGCCGCTCATATTAAGATTTTCAGCCGCTTTCAAAAAAGCAAATACCGCAAAATCGTATTTTGTCATATTTCTTCTCCCTTATTAAGCTATCATATATATTTTAACATATTAATGCAAATTTGTCTACTGTTTTTGGATATTTAAAAGAAAAGATTGCTTTTTTTATAAAAATGTGGTAAAGTATTATAAGTAAAATTACAAAGGATGGAACAAATATGGATGAAAATATAGTTTTTGGCAGAAATGCCGTTTCAGAACTTTTAAAAGGTGAAAGAGAAATTGACAGAATTGTTTTGCAAAAAAACTCGGAGCGAAACAGCGACCTTGTTTCTCTTGCAAAGAAAAAAGGCGTACCTGTGATTTCTGCCGAAAAGCAAAAACTTGACAAAATAACGGACGGAGCAAATCACCAGGGAATTGTCGCTTATATTTCCGAAATGCACTATGCGGAAGTGTCGGATATATTAGCTCTT
>CACZWA010000126.1 GCA_902784685.1 uncultured Ruminococcus sp. | reverse complement strand
TAAAAAAATCTACTAACATGTTCAGATAAAAAATCTGCATTTGAATTATACAATAACATAAAAAAATTTTTTTTGCCGTTTTTTAGGAAAAAAACTAAAAATTTTGCTAAAATATTTATTAATCCTCAATAAAAATATGGTTGCCCTGCTTTGTTGTTACCCAGTGACCTTTTTTGCCAAAATTGTATTGTCCTTTTGGTTTGCTGATAGTTTGCGTGTATTTGTGTCTGTCTTCAAATTTTCTCGGGTCATTCGGTCTTGTTATCAAATCACCTTTTTTCATTCTTTTTACAATTTCCATAGCAAAAAAATGCTCTACTGCTTCATCGGGTAATTTGTAACCGGTTTCACCTAATTTTTGCATTATTTCCGTTGCAACCTCACGACCGACTTCGTTATTCCACAAGTCCATATTGTTTTCACCTTTATCAGCATTTCTTGTTTCCCATTCATGGAAATCTCCAATTGTTTTACTTACATAATTTCCTGCTCTCTGCCCGCCATATTTACTAACCTGATAACACATAACAGCCGACATATATGCATGTTTAAATGCGTCGGACTCGTTATTATGAGTTGGTCCATATCCTGTATCCCACTCAAAACCGAATTGTTTTTGATACTCTCTTGTACCAGCATCAATTTTTTCCTTAAATTCTTTTCTGAGCTTTTGAGCATAATCTTTGTCATTTAGTTTTTTTAAAAATTCATAATCCATAATCTAATACCCTTTCATGACCATAACAAATCAAGCCATAGCAAAATTGCTATAACACCTTGTTATTACTGTTACTTGCATCTATGTGATGTATGAAAAACATATTAAAAGCGCACTCTCTTGGATTTTGCTTCACACTCCGCAGTCGCTCGTTACGTCCTTTGGACTAACACTCGCTTTGCTCCGTGCTACTTCGGCGTTCCTCCTCGTTTTACTCAGAGTCAGCCTACGCAAAATCCGCAAAAAATATATCAAGTAGAACATCAAGAAATATTACAATTTTGTTACAATTTAGTCTGCAGGATAAATGTGATAATACAATATCTTATTTTGCTTTCCATCTACTCCAATACCGTTATAATATGGAAAAAATTCTTTATAGCCTCTTTCGCCATTTAGTTCTTTAATGACATAATATGTATAATCATCTGCATTAAATTCTTTTCTTGGACTTGGCATAAAATATATTTTTCTTTTTGTTCCTATTTTGTCATCTTTGTTCCAAAAATCATATTTACTTAATTCTTTTTCTATATATTGTCTGTTTGTTTTAAATTCCAAAACGAAAGTTTCGCCGTTGTATGGCATATCTGTTCTGCCATACATAGCAACTTCCGTTGCATTTTCCGGAATTTGAGCAGGAAAATGTTTTATTTCATCCTGCTGAACCATTTTTTCTTTAATAATCTGATAATCTTTCGGGTCAGTATATTCGGACGGAGAAGCAGTTATATACAAATATGCAATAAAACCTGCAATAAGCAATATAAATAAAACAACGAAAATAAAACAACCGGTAACGCATCCTCTTATAATTTTTTTTGACATAATTTTTCCTATAAATTCATTTTGCACAATTATTATAACAGAAAAATACTGTTTATCCCTACCCCTGCCGGTCGAGATTTCTGTACTGAATTGCCTCTAAGATGTGCTTTGTTTCTATCTTTGCGGAATTATCAAGGTCTGCTATCGTGCGGGATAATTTTAATATTCTGTCGTACGCTCTGCCTGACAAATTAAATTTTGTTATCGCATTTTTTAAAACCATTTTCGTAGCTTCATCAAGCGCACAATAACGCTTTATCTGCTTGGGAAGCATTTGGGAATTGCAAACGATGTTTTCATCTTTAAATCTTTCAATTTGAAGATTTCTTGCCCTTATAACTCTTTCCCTGATTACTTTAGATGGTTCGCCATCTGCCTGCGAAAGAAGTTCGTCCTCTTTTAACCTCGGGACATTTATCTGAATATCAATCCTGTCCAACAACGGACCCGATAATCTCGACCAATAACGCTGAATTTGAAAAGGACTGCACGTACATTCTTTTGCATTATCCCCATGAAAACCGCACGGGCAAGGGTTCATCGCCGCAAGCAGAGTAAAATCGGCAGGGAACCTAATGGAGTGCTGCGCGCGGGTAATTGTTACCATTCCATCTTCTAACGGCTGACGCAAAACCTCAAGCACCTGTCGCGGAAACTCGACAACTTCATCAAGAAAGAGTGTTCCTCTGTGCGCAAGCGTGATTTCACCGGGTTTGGGGTTAGAACCTCCACCCGTAATTCCGACGGCTGATGCGCTATGGTGAACAGGTCTGAACGGACGCTTTGTTACAAGAGGTTTATTTTTTTCAACAAGTCCGCTAATACTGTAAATCTTTGTCAATTCCATCGCTTCCGATAATTCAAGCGGCGGCAAAATTCCCGTAAAACATTTTGAAAGCAGGGTTTTTTCTGCCCCGGGAGAACCCACCATAAGACTATTATGTCCGCCTGCCGCAGCAATTTCAAGCGCACGCTTCGCCTTTTGCTGTCCTTTTACATCCTTAAAATCATATAACGGATTTTCTTCAAAATTATCCTGCAAATACTTTTTAATATCTATCCTAAACGGCTTTAATTTAGGTTCTTCCGCCTTTTCGTCAGAAAAGAATTCAAGTACCTCGCACAAATGAGAAAGCCCGTAGACCTCTACACCCTCAACCAGTGCCGCCTCTGCCTGATTATCTTTAGGAACAAAAACTCTTGTTATACCATGTTCTTTTAAACCCAATACTATCGGCAAAACTCCCGCTACAGAGCGAATTGAACCATCAAGCGAAAGTTCTCCGATAAAAGCAGTATTATCGAGTTTTGTTATGTCAATATCGCCGTTTGCGGTCAATATTCCCACTGCCATAGGCAAATCGTATAACGAGCCTTCTTTTTTCAGGTCGGCAGGCGCAAGATTTATTACGACTTTATGAATAGGGAAATCTATATTAGAATTTCTAAACGCCCCTCTGATGCGTTCTCTCGCCTCATTCATTGCCGTATCAGGCAGCCCGACAATGATTATTGCAGGAACACCGCCTGCAATATCGGTTTCCACAATTATTTTGTGTCCTTCTATTCCGACCGTTGTTCCTGAAATTACCTGCGTTACCATATTCCAAACCGTATTTAATGTACAAATACAATTTACTATAAA
>CACZWA010000125.1 GCA_902784685.1 uncultured Ruminococcus sp. | reverse complement strand
CTCCGCTTGCTCGCCCTGTCAGGCGACTTGTTCCTCTCCCCAAAAAATCTCACGATTTTTCGGGGACCCCATTATGTGTGCCGCTATGAGCCTTCCCCTATGAGGGGAAGGTGGGTTTTGCCGCAGGCAAAACTCGGATGAGGTGAATTTCGGGCGACCACGCAGGGTCGCCCCTACGTCGTCACAAATTCCCTGTATAATCAAGATTTTCCGCTTTCAATTTTCAATTTTCAATTTACTAACTCCACACTTGGCGGGCGGCAGGTTGCCGCCCCTACGCTGGAAAGTGCAAGCCCGTTTTATACATATTGCATCATTTTATCTCATTCTGCTGTGCGACAACGCTTGTGCCGCAGTACATCTGACGCAGTTTCGGTTTTTCTATTTTTCCTGTGGGGTTACGCGGAACATCGGCAAAAATGATTTTTCTGGGGCGTTTGTATTTCGGCATATCGCGGCAGAAATCATTAATATCTTCCTCGCTCACCTTTCCCGCATATTCGGGTTTAAGCTCAATAATCGCCGTGGCAATTTCGCCGAGCCTTGAATCGGGAAGCCCTATAACCGCAACGTCTTTTACGGCGTCGTTTTTACGGATAAAGTCCTCAATCTGAACAGGATAAAGGTTTTCGCCGCCCGAAATTATAACGTCTTTTTTACGGTCAACAAGGTAGATAAAGCCGTCCTCGTCCTCCTCTGCCATATCTCCCGTAAACAGCCAGCCGTCCTTCAAAACCTCTTTTGTGGCTTTTTCGTCGTTATAGTAGCAGGTCATAACTCCCGGACCGAACACGGCAAGCTCGCCTACTTCGCCTTTTTTCACCGGAACTCCGTTTTCGTCACATATTTTAACCTGCCAGCCGTAGCCTGCCTTGCCGATTGCGCCCACTTTATGAACGTTCTCCACACCGAGATGAACACAACCGGGACCTATCGACTCGCTGAGGCCGTAGTTTGTATCGTATTTATGATTTGGGAAATGCTCAAGCCAGCGTTTAATAAGGCTTGGCGGCACAGGCTGAGCGCCTATGTGCATAAGCCTCCACTGAGAAAGCTCGTAATCTTCAAGATTTATTTCGCCTCTGTCAATACTGTCGAGAATATCCTGCGCCCACGGCACAAGAAGCCAGACAATCGTACATTTTTCTTCCGAAACGGCTCTTATTATCCATTCGGGCTTAACACCCTTTAAAAGAACCGCACGGCTGCCTGAATAAAGCGAACCGAACCAGTGCATTTTTGCGCCCGTATGGTAAAGGGGCGGTATGCAAAGGAAGCAGTCGTTTCTATCCTGTCCGTGGTGAGCCTGTTCCGTCTTTGCGGCGTGAATAAGGCTTTCGTGGTTATGCAGTATAGCCTTTGGGAAGCCTGTCGTTCCCGACGAAAAATAAATAGCCGCATTATCTTTTTCGGTAAGAGAAATTTCCGGGTCTTTCGACGAGCAGTAAGTTACAAGCGTATTGTAGCTCTCGGCAAAAGTCGGGCAGTTTTCGCCTACATAAAAAGTCTGTTTAATGCCCGGCATACGGTCATAAATTTCTTCAACTCTGCCAATAAATTCAGGACCGAAAACAAGCACGTCCGCTTCGGCAAGCTTGACGCAGTATTTTATTTCGTCCGAGGTATAGCGGTAGTTGAGCGGAACGGCAAGCGCACCTGCACGGAGCGTACCGAAATATATCGGCAACCATTCAAGGCAGTTCATAAGAAGAATTGCAACTTTATCGCCTTTTTTAATGCCGCGGCTTAAAAGAAGGTTTGCAAAGCGGTTTGCCTTCCTGTCAAACTCTTTCCATGTTATTTCCTGTCTGCCGCTTTCCGCAGGGTTTGGCTGAATGAGCGCATACTCTTTCCATGTAAGCTTTGTGCTTTCCATGAGGTGAGGCGCAATCTCGACAAGCGCCGTTTCATCGGCATACTCACGGGCGTTGCGCTTCAGTAAATCTGTTATTATCATACTCACAAGTCCTTTCGTGGATAGTAGTCTGAAAAAAATTTTCTCAGACTACCGTATAATATATTATATAAAATTTAAGTCGAAATGTCAAGCCAAATGTCAGGTTTTGGTCTATATGTCAAGAAGCTTTGCGGCGTTTTTATAAAAAATCTTTTCCTTTTCTTCCGTATCAAGTCCCAAAAACTCAATTACACGGCTTTCTTTTTCGGGTGTGTGCCACGGCGAATCCGTTCCGAAAAGAATTTTGTCCGCACCGTGCTTTTCCGCAATTTTCCGTATCATGGGAAGGCAGGTCGAGCCATAGGCAAAAGAGGTGTCAAAGTACAGCGGCAAGCCGCAAAGCGTGTCCAAAACCTCCTCGTGGAGCGCCAGTCCGCCCCAATGAGCCGCAACAACGTTTGTGTCAAGCATTTTCAGGGCATTTTTTAAATGTTCGGGCTTGCAATGATACGGAGCAGGAAAGCCGTAATCCGCACCTGCGTGGAAAACAGTTATAAGTCCGAGTTCGGAAATTTTTCTGTATATAGGGCGCATTTTTTCGTCGTCCGCATAAAATTCTTGGTATTCGGGATGAAATTTCACGCCTTTAAGCCCAAGAGCCTTAATTCTTTCAAGCTCACAAAGCGCATCGGGAGCGTCCGGGTAAACCGAGCCGAAGCCCACAAGGCGCTCGTTTTCGTTAAGCTTTGCCGCAAAATCGTTGACGGATTTTTGCTGACGGGCATTTGTGGCAATTCCGAGTACAACGGAAATATCAACTCCGCCGCTGTCCATACTTTTTAAAAGTCCGTCTGCCGTTCCGTCCGTTTCGGGAATAAGCCCCGAACAGTCTCCGAGCGATTTTAACGCACGGGGCGCTAAACTGTCCGGGAAACAATGCGTATGAAAATCAATTTTATGTAAAATCATTTTTGTCCTTTCGGTTGTTTACGGGCGGCAGGTTGCCGCCCCTACTTCGTCACAAGTCGCCTTTTAGCTCGCAAAGCTCCGCTTGCTCGCCCTACCAGGCGACTTGTTCCTCTCCCCAAAAAATCTCACGATTTTTCGGGGTCCCCATTATGTGTGCCGCTATAAGCCTTCCCCTTGAGGGGAAGGTGGGTTTTGCCGCAGGCAAAACTCGGATGAGGTGGAATTTTCGGGCGACCACGCAGGGTCGCCCCTACGGTTTTACTGTATTTGTTATAATTTTTCGGGACGATGTGGGCATCGTCCCCTACATCGTCACAAATCGCTCATACAACAAATATCATTTAATTACCATCATTTTGAATTTTGAGTTTTAAATTTTACA
>CACZWA010000124.1 GCA_902784685.1 uncultured Ruminococcus sp. | reverse complement strand
AGCCGGGAGCAAATTTATCAAACTCCGCCTGCCAGTTAAAAAGAAGTGAGGTCGGAACAACAATAAGCGAAGGCTGAGGATTTTTTTCGTACTCCGAAACAATAAATGCTATCGTCTGCAAAGTTTTACCAAGACCCATTTCATCGGCAAGAATACCGCCAAAGCCATAGCTTGCCATTGTTTTGAGCCATTTAAAGCCGATTTTCTGATAATCCCTCATAACGCCTTTAACGCATGACGGAACTTCAAAATCTGTATTTACCGGCTCTTTTATTTTATTGAGCATATCCTCAAAATTCTTCGAGCGGTTAATGGCAAATTCATCGTTTTTTGTGCTTAAATAAACGGCTTTGGTAACAGGCATACTTGCCGTACCGTTTTCATCAAAGCCTACCTCTATGCTGTCCATAAGCTCGCTGATATTTTCAAGTGCTTTTGAGCGCAAATTCACAAAATTACCGTCATCAAGCCTATAAAATTTTTCTTTTTCACGCACCGCTTCAAGCACCTTTTCGAGCTCATGCGGCGGAATATCGTCAAATTCCAATTTAAACTCAAACAGATTACCTGCGCCCATACCGATTGAGCCTGCACCCCTCGAAGGAGACACAAGCTTAAGATTATAAAAGCTTTCCGAGTAAAATACCTCATAGTTTTTACTCAATTCTTCAAGCCCTTCTTCAAGAAAACGGTATATTTTTTCGGGAGAATTAATATATAAAATCCCGTTTTTTGTCATAAAGCCCATTTTTGCCGCAAGCCTAATAAACTCGTTTTCACGCCGCTTATCCCTTAAAAGAACTTTGTTTTCTATGTGAGGTTTTTCATTTGCAAAATGGTTAAACTGCACATCATCATAGGCAAAAATAACCTTTGCCCGAATATCTTTCTTTTCTGTCGTTTCAAGATAAACTTTTACGGCAAGGTCGGTTATAACAATATCCTTGCTTATGTTTTCATCCACGCTGAGGTCTGATAAATAGCGTAATTTCGGCATTACGCTTTCCACAAGAACTGTTTTTTCTTCATCGCTGAACTTAACCGATTTTAGCCCGATACTCTCTCTTGCGCCTATAAAAACTTTTGTTATATCTGCCTGTTCGGGACTTAAAACGTGAAAGGCATTTTCGTAAATTACAATGCGATAATTTTTGTCAATTACCTCAACCTCGCCCCATTTTTCAAATTCAAGCTCAAAACTGTCAAAAACCTTTGAAAGCTTTACAGGCACATCAAATTTGTCCTGCAAAACGGGAAGTGCGCTTACATCATTGCCGTTAAGGTTAAACACCGCATTTTCACACTTTGACGCCAAAAGAAAAACATTAACAAGTACATTTCCGCTTAAAGTAAGTGCTTTATCACTCAAACTTTTGCCGTTACTTTCGTATATTTCTTTCAGACTTATAAGGTAATCTATAAGAGCGTTTTCCTTGTCGCCGAAGGTAAATGTTTTACCGTTAAAAGTAAAGTTTCCGTTAAATTCAAGTTCAAGATTTTCGGTTACGGCGCTTAGAAATTTATCAAGTCTGCGAACCTTATAAAGCTTCGCAGTACCTACCGCCAGTTCAAGCTTTACAGTATGTCCGCCCTGACCCGAACCGTTCATTTCGATAATCGGTGCAAGATTTATAACTCTTTTATTCTTTGAAAGCTTTATTCTGCCAATTCCTTTTATTACCTTACTGCAAATCTGACGGTAATACTCTCCGCCTTCATTTTCAAGTTTTTCGTCATGTACTTTCTCATACTGTAAAAGCGCCGCCGCAACGTGCTTACACGCTCCGTTTGCGCCATGCGACTTGCCGCAGTCGCATTTAAAACTTTCGACTTCATCATTTTCTATTACAGCTTCAACATCATGCGTATTATTATCGCCTTTCACACTGCATTTGAGCGTAGATATTTCAGGCATATAAATAAGATTATACACCCTGTTATCCTTAAAATACCGCATACCGTTTGCAAAAACGGAAGGGTCATCGCAAAAATTTTTGATGTTGTTTATATCAACCGCCAAGGTTATCCCTCTTTACTTGCCAAATTTATTGTAAAACTCTCTGTATCCTTTGTATGCCATATATATATCGCCCTTTGAAGCAAGTTCAAACGGTGAATGCATTGAAAGCAGTGCAACTCCGCTGTCAATTACATTGCAGTTGAGGTTTGCAACATACTGCGAAACCGTACCGCCGCCGCCGCCGTCAACCTTGCCGAGTTCACCGAACTGCCATACAACCTTGCCACCGTCTAACATCTTTCTTATTTTGCCCATAAGCTCGGCAGACGCGTCGTTTGAACCGCTTTTGCCTCTTGCTCCGACATATTTTTCCATAACCACGCCTCGGCCTATATATGCGGAATTGGACTTTTCGTATGGTGAAGGGAAACTCGGGTCAAAAGCCGCCGCAACGTCCGCAGAAATACAATATGAATTTGTTATGCAACGCCTTAAAAGAAGGTCGTTATAGCTTTTTTCCTGGAGTGCAATCATTTCGGCAATCAAATTTTCCGTATATTTCGACTGCATACCCGTATTGCCCATTGAGCCGATTTCTTCTTTATCTGCCCATATGCACATAGCGGTAACTTCGGGGATTTTATCGCAATCGAAAAGCGCTTCCATTGCAGTAAAGGCGCATACTCTGTCGTCCTGACCGTAACCGCCGACTATACTTCTGTCAAAGCCGACATCTCTTGCTTTTATTGCAGGTACGGCTTCAAGCTCACTGCTGATAAAATCTTCTTCGGTGATACAGTATTTTTCATTTAAAATTTTCAAAATATTTTCTTTAAGGTTATCATCCGCATTGTCTGTGCGGCTTCCTACGATGAGATTAAGCTGTTCGCCATCAATGCCTGCGCTCATGGTTTTCTTCATCTGCTCACTTGCAAGATGCGGCAAAAGGTCCGAAATAACAAGTGCAAAATCTTCTCCGTCTATCTCAACGTCAACTTCTCCGTCTTTTTTTACAATTTTTCCGTAAAGAGCAAGCGGAATAGTTGTCCACTGATATTTCTTTATACCGCCATAATAGTGTGTTTTAAAATATGCTATTTTAGAATCGTCATAAAGCGGCATGGGCTTTAAATCAAGCCTCGGCGAATCAATATGCGCACCTATCATATTTACTCCGCTTGCAACGCTGTTTTTACCGATTACCGCAAGCACAAGGTTTTTATCACGGTTAACGCTGTAAACCTTATCGCCCGGCTTTAAGGTTTTGAACTTCTCAAGCGGCTTAAAACCCTTTTCCTCCGCAAGCTCTGTTCCACGCTTTACGCAG
>CACZWA010000123.1 GCA_902784685.1 uncultured Ruminococcus sp. | reverse complement strand
TGGTCGGAGTGACAAGACTTGAACTTGCGGCCCCTAGACCCCCAGTCTAGTGCGCTACCAGCTGCGCCACACCCCGATACTTCAAAATATAAAATTTCTGTTTGCGACAACGCCGCTTTTTAAACAGTAATACTATTATACCACAAACAAAACCAAAATGCAAGCCCTAAATTAAAATTTTTCAAAAAAAATATTAAGCAAGTATGCAGGTCTTGAATATTACAGAAAAATATGGTAAAATATTTATGTAATATAAAAAAGAAGGAATGATTTCCTATTTTTAAGCTTATAAAATACTTAAAAAATTACAAAAGACATTTTATTTTAGGTCCGCTTTTCAAGTTTACGGAGGCGGTTTTTGAGCTTATAGTGCCTGTTGTTATGGCAAGGCTTATCGACACAGGTTTAAATCCCGAAAATCCGAGCAGCTCCTATGTTTTTAAAATGGGCGGCGCCCTTGTGCTTCTTGCCGCAGTGGGATTTTGCTGTGCGCTTGTATGCCAGTTTTACGCTTCCCGTGCCTCGCAAGGCTTTGGTACGGAGCTTAGAAACGAAATGTTTAAAAAAATAAATACTCTTTCATACAAAGACCTTGACGGCTTTGGTACGGCGTCACTCATAACACGCATAACAAACGATATTGGACAGCTTCAGCTTGCGGTTGCAATGCTGATAAGACTTGTTATTCGCGCGCCGTTTCTCATAATCGGCTCTGTTATTATGGCAATGACAATAAATTTAAAGCTTTCGGTTGTGTTTATTATAACCGCGCCGCTCATTGCGCTAATAATCTACACCGTTATGAGCCATTCCGTGCCTTTTTACAGGGTTATTCAGCAAAAGCTTGACAAAATTTCTCTAATAACAAGCGAAAATCTTGAAGGCACAAGGGTTATCCGTGCTTTTTCGGGCGTGGAGAGGCAAAACGCTCGTTTTGACGCCGCTTGCGAGGACTACACATACTCTGCCGTAAATGTCGGAATGATTTCGGCTCTTATGAGTCCGCTCAACTATATTGTTCTTAATCTTGCCGTTATTTCAATTCTTTGGTTTGGCGGCAAACTTGTAAATTCATGTGAAATGACAAAAGGTGAAATTATAGCCTTTGTTGGCTACATCACTCAAATTCAGCTTGCGCTTGTGGTTGTCGCAAACCTTGTGGTTATTTTTACAAAGGCTTCGGCAAGCGCCGCAAGGGTCAACGAAATTTTATCGTGCGAAAGCTCGCTCACCTTCGGAAGTCTTAAAAGCGTTACCGAGGGCGGCGACAACGCAATTACTATGGAGAATGTAAGCTTTTCTTACGGCGGTGAAATCAGCGCCCTTGAAAACATCAATCTCACTGTCCGTCACGGAGAAACTGTCGGAATTATCGGCGGTACAGGCAGCGGCAAAACAACGCTTATTAACCTTATTATGCGTTTTTACGACGCAGACTGCGGCAAAATTTTAATCGAGGGTGAAATTTTACGGAATTATTCTTCCGAAGCGTTGAGAAAATATTTCGGCATTGTTCCGCAAAAATCCGTTATGTTTTCGGGTACGGTGAGAGAAAACCTCCAATGGAGCAAGCCGGACGCCACGGACGAGGAAATATACGCCGCATTAAAGGCGGCGCAGGCATACGACTTCGTTTCGGAGCTTAAAGGCGGTCTTGACTATAAAATAAACGAGGGCGGCAAAAACCTTTCGGGCGGACAAAAGCAGCGCCTTGCAATTGCCCGCGCGCTTATCGGAAAGCCAAAAGTGCTTATTTTGGACGACAGCTCAAGCGCTCTCGATTATGCAACCGAGGCGGCTTTAAGGCAAGCTCTCGGAAAGCTTTCACCAAAGCCGACAATGCTCATTGTTTCACAGCGTGCGGCTTCGGTTATGCACGCCGACAAAATAATTGTTATTGACGACGGAAAAATTGTCGGCACGGGAACGCATGAAGAACTGCTTTTAAATTGTGAAATATACAGAGAAATTTGCTCCTCCCAGGGAATATCCAATTCGGAAGGAGGCGGCGGCAGATGAAAAAAACCGTTTCAAGACTGCTTAAATACACAGTCGGATACAAAAAATACATTGCTCTTTGCCTTTTGAGTGCGTTTATAAGCGTTACGGCAACGCTTGCCGCTCCGAAATTCGTGGCGGCGGCAATTGACGAAATGTACGGCTCAGGCAGGGTGAATTTTGAAGGAATTTTTAAAATTTTAATCTGTATAGCGGCGGCGGCGGCGGTTTCGGCGCTCGGCTCACGGCTTACGGCACGCAGTACAAACATAATCGCCTATAACACGTCAAAAAAACTGCGCTCGGATATTTTCGGAAAGCTCGGTAAAGTGCCTGTTTCGTTTATTGACTCCTCGCCTCACGGAGACCTTGTAAACCGCACGGTTAACGATATTGACCAGATTTCGGACGGACTTTTGCAGGGCTTTACGCAGCTGTTTACAGGGCTTACCACAATAATCGGCACGCTTGCCTTTATGCTTTTTACAGACCTTATAACGGCGGCTGTTGTGATTATTCTTACGCCGCTTTCGATTTTAACAGCATCGGTAATTGCACGGCTTACGCATAGAATGTTTATGGAGCAAAGCATTACCCAGGGCAAGCTTACGGCATTTGTGAATGAAATGGTCGGAAATCAGAAGCTTGTTAAAGCTTTCGGTCACGAGAGTGAAAACGAAAAAAGCTTCTTTCTGCTTAACAAAAAGCTTTACAAATGCGGTGTGGACGCACAGTTTTATTCCTCGCTCACAAACCCCTCGACACGTTTTGTAAACAACCTTGTTTATGCGGCTGTCGGCATTGTCGGCGCAATGAGGGTAATTTTCGGCGGACTTACAATCGGCGGCGTTTCGTGCTTCCTTTCCTACGCAAATCAGTACACGAAGCCGTTTAATGAGATTTCGGGCGTGCTTACCCAGCTTCAGAGTGCCATTGCCTCCGCAGAAAGAGTTTTTGAACTTCTTGACGCACCCGAAGAACCCTCGGACAGCTTAAATGCTGTTCGCAAAAACAGCATAGAGGGCAATGTTACGCTTGAAAACGTCAGCTTTTCGTATGTGGCGGAAAAGCCGCTTCTTAAAAATATAAGCGTTGAAGTAAAGAAAGGGCAGAAAATTGCTATTGTCGGTCCGACGGGTTGCGGAAAAACAACACTCATAAACCTGCTTTTGCGTTTTTATGATGTAAATGAAGGACGGATTTTGCTTGACGGCACGGATATACGGGAGATGAAGCGCTCGGACGTACTCGGCGCATACACTATGGTTTTGCAGGAAACGTGGCTTCAAAGCGGAACAATAAA
>CACZWA010000122.1 GCA_902784685.1 uncultured Ruminococcus sp. | reverse complement strand
ACCGATAACTATTATAATGAAGTTATAATGCTGTACCGTGCAGGTGTACTGACGGGTAAAGACGGTTACGGAAACTTTGCGCCTACCGAAAATATTACAAGAGCCGAAATGGCGGCTGTTATTTACAGAATTGCAAATTCCGATGCACGAATTAAAATTGATGTAAAAAAAGCAGACAGCTCTGCCTTTTCGGGTGAATATGACGCAGAGCAGATTTCCGAAATTGCAAGCGAAGCCGTTTTCCTTGTTGCAGTTTATGATAAAAAAGGTGAGCTTACAGGAACGGGAAGCGGATTTTTTATAGATAAAAACGGAACAGCGGTTACGAATTACCACGTTATAAAAGGCGCGGCTTCCGCACAGATTATGACTGTTGACGGCAATAACTATGACGTTGATACCGTACTCGGATATTCAGAACAAAGAGATATTGCCATATTAAATATAAAAGGCGATAATTTTCCGTATGTTGAAGTTGGAAATTCGGCAAATATAAAGAACGGTCAGAAAATTTACTGTATAGGAAGTCCGCTCGGACTTGACAATACTATTTCCGAAGGTCTTATTTCAAATACCTCAAGAACAATTGAGGGAAGCGAATATATTCAGATTTCCGCACCCATTTCGCCGGGCAGCAGCGGAGGGGCGGTGTTTAACGATGCGGCGCAGGTTATAGGTATAACCTCGGCAAGTGCAACGGCAGGACAAAACATAAACCTTGTAATACCTATAAACAGTATTTACGATATTGACTGGAATGTAAACGCAAGTCTTTCCGATATTTTCGGCGGGAATGTTAAACGCTCGGCGGTTATAGGATATTACAGCGAAAATAAAAATGTTCCCGACTATACGTCCGTTACGGGCGCAGTGCTTCAAGATAAGCAAGAGGACGAAAATTACTGGTACTATATATACAGTCTTGATACAGACCAGGTTAACGCATATATAGGATATCTTGTTGAAAGCGGATATTCAATTGCAAGAAGGCAGATTGACAGCACGGCGCAAAGGTATATTTACTATTTGTCGGACGGAAAAAATATTGTTGCGGTCGAAATGATCGTGCCGTCAAATGTTGTATATGTTGCAATTCAAAAGGCGAAATCTTCAGAAGGTAGCGAAAGCACCACAACTGCGGAATTTTATAATAACACAAAAATACCGACTTATACCTACGTCTGCGGAAGAAGATGTATAGGAACGCAAAAAACAGATAACGGCACTGCATACCGTTACAGCTATAACAGTGCCGAAATGATGGTGTATATAAGCTATCTTGGAAGATACGGCTGGGTAATGGACAGAGTAACAAGAGGAAGCAATCACATTACAACCATAATGGAAAACAACGGTCAAAGGGTATATATCAGTTATGCATTTGTTTACGGAGAGGTCTGGGTAACTGTTTAATTTAACTCCGCAGTTCATCAAGCGTCTGATGAATTGCGGTTGCAAGATATTTTGCGGAAACAAGCGCTTCGTCAAGCGTGTTGCCGTTTGTGCCGACTTCAATTATAAGCGAACCTTTGGTAAAATGCTGATTAAAGCGTGATGTACGCAGATTTATCGGTCGTACAAGCTGAGGACAGTTTTGTGTCAGATGCCCTTGTATCATAGCCGCAAATTTTAAATTATCACGCCAGTAAGGATGAGAAAAGCCACATTCGTCTGTTCCGACAACGAACATGACCTGTGCGGCTTTTTCTCCGTTTATATCAGCCGCAAGCTTGACTTTTTTGCCATCGTCAGTATTTATTGCGTCACGGTGAATATCAAGCACAACCGAAACAGACGGATATTTTCTGAGCATTGCTCGTATTCCGTAAAAAGCATTGTCGTAGGAACTGTTATAATCCGGGTAGTCATACATATTTACATCATGAATTACACTTTCACCGAGGCTTTGAAGTTCACGCTCAAGCTCTGTTCCGACTCGTACAACATTATAATCCGTATCTGTTGTGCGTGAATTTGTTGTGTATGTAAAGTTGTATTTTTCTGAAGGCGTATAAGCTTCGGTTCCGTGGGTATGAAGAATAAGAACAGTAGGCTTTTCGGCGGTTACCCTAAACGGAAGCCCGATTCCGTTTATTTCATCTGCGCTGACGGCATACGAAGTCTGATTTTTTATTGTCACATCTTTCGATATTCCGGTATCTCCCGAAATATGAGAAATGTTTTTTTCTATGCTTTCATATTCCGAAGGTTCGGCTTTTTGTTTGGTGGGTTGAGCTTTCGCAGGGGGTTCGGGCGAATTTTCCGGAATTTTATAGTTGGCCGAAATTTGTTTAAGCGAAGAAGGACCGATAGATAATTTCTTTGCTATTTCCGTAATCTCGGCAGTTGACGCAGAAGCGACATGACTTATGTATGGAGAGTGAACACCTGCAAAAGTATTAAAAGATGAGCGCAAAATATATGAATCCTGATTAAAAATTATTGTGACAACGAAAAAAACCGCCGCCAAAACTTTTACTGCTAAATGAGTTTTGCTATGTTTTCCTCCCACGGCGGTTGACCTCCCGAAAAATGTATCTCATCATAAATAATATGTAAAAAAATGTAGAATTATAACTAAAGAAGCAGGCGGAAAAGTATCAGCATTGTAAAGCCGGGTACGCCGAGAATGGCACATACAAGGACGGTAAAAATATTTACGCCGAGCGAAAAGCCGAAAGCCGTACCTATCAGGTTGGTAAAAATAAGCGTAGCGGCTCCTATTATACAGCGTAGTACAGGTTTCCATAATATGCGAAGCGGGTAAGCAATTAAAAGCGCAATCGCAAGGCCTGCGGCGATAATTATACCGTAAGAAATAATGTCTGTCATTGAAAATTCACGTCCTTTGTATGTTTTATATATGTATATGCAGTACATTTTCCCGTTATTCGGACATACTCTAACTATGAAAAAATTATTTTTTGTAAAAATAAATCGCTTTTTCTCTTGAAAAAAATATAATTTAGTGGTATAATAAGGGATATATAACAGATTATGAAGAAAAGCCGTTTTGAAATGGCTTTTCTTGCGGTTATAAAATACGGCTTCTGCGGAGGAACAATATGTTTAAAATACTTAACCGTGACGGCAAAGCACGCCGCGGCGAGTTTGAAACTGTCCACGGAAAAATACAGACACCGGTTTATATCATCGCTTGACCTTGAAGAAATAAAATGTCAGGTCGAGCTTTCAAATACATACCATTTGCATATTCGTCCGGGTGATGAAGTGGTTTACGAAATGGGCGGACTTCATAAATTTATGAACTGGAATAAGCCTATTCTTACGGATAGTGGAGGTTTTCAGGTTTTTTCGCTTGCCAAAATGCGTAAAATCAAAGAGGAAGGTGTTACCTTTCAGTCTCATATTGACGGAGCAAGAATATTTATGGGGCCTGAGGAAAGTATGCGTATTCAGTCAAATCTTGCCTCCACAATAGCAATGGCGTTTGATGAATGTGTTGAAAACCCAAGCCCGAAGGATTATGTTAGTATGTCGGCAGACAGAACGGCACGCTGGCTTGTTCGCTGTCGTGATGAAATGAAAAAACTAAACGCTCTTGACAGGACAATTAACAAAAATCAGCTTTTGTTCGGCATAAATCAGGGCGGCTGTTATGAAGATATACGAATAAGGCACATGAAAGAAATTGCAAAGCTTGACCTTGACGGCTATGCAATCGGCGGACTTGCTGTAGGTGAGAGTCATGAGGAAATGTACCGCATTATTGAAGCGGTTGAACCTTACGCTCCCGATAATAAACCGAGATACTTAATGGGAGTTGGAACGCCGGAAAATATCATTGAGGCGGTTTACCGCGGAGTTGATTTTTTTGATTGCGTAATAACGAGCAGAAACGCACGTCATGGATATTTGTTTACCGCAAAGGGCAGAGTTCATATTATGAACGAAAAATATAAAACAGACCCGCTTCCCATTGACCCGGACTGCGGCTGTCCGGCTTGCAGAAATTATTCCAGAAGCTACATAAGGCATCTTATGAAAGCGGGAGAAATGCTCGGAATGAGGCTTTGCGTACTTCATAACCTTTATTTTTATAATGATATGATGGAAAAAATACGAGGTGCAATTGAGGAAAACAGGTTTGATAAATTCAGAGAAGAAGCGCTTGAAACTTATTCAAGAAGGCTTTAATGCGGAGGGTTAAGAATGAAAGCATTGGAAGAAAAAATTTTAAAAGAAGGAAAAATTTTGGGCGGCGATGTTCTTAAAGTAGGCAGTTTTTTAAACCAGCGTATTGATGTGGCTTTTGTTATGCAAATGGGTGAGGAGATTGCAAGACTTTTTGAAGGAGAAAAAATCACTAAAATTTTCACAATAGAATCCTCCGGTATTGCAATTGCTTTTGCTGCTGCAACCAAAATGAATGTTCCTGTTGTTTTTGCAAAAAAAAATAAATCCGCAAATGTCGGAGATGATGTATATACTTCCCGTGTACATTCTTTTACACACGGAAATACATATGACGCAGTTGTGAGCAAGGAATTTTTATCGGCTGATGACAAAGTGCTTATTGTTGATGATTTTCTCGCAAGAGGTAACGCTATTCACGGGCTTATTGATATGGTTGGTCAATCAGGAGCGGAGCTTATTGGCGCAGCAATAGCGATTGAAAAGGGTTTTCAGGGCGGCGGCGACGAGCTTAGAGAAAAAGGGCTGCGTGTTGAATCGCTTGCCCTTATAGACAGTATGGAAGAAGGAAAAATTACTTTCAGGAACTGACATATTTCGGCAAAAAATTGCATATTTATATAATTAAATAAACCTGCCCGCTTCGGTACGCACAAACATCTTGTGCGTACTGTCGATTTTTTAAAATATATATGGAGGTAAGAAGAATGAAACTTTTTTTTAATTATCTTATGTCAGATAAAGTATTCCTTTACGACATAGCATTTATAATCAGGATTGTTGTTGCGGGGATTTGCGGCTTTCTTATTGGATATGAACGCAAAAACCGAGCAAAGGGCGCAGGTATAAGAACTCATTTTATTGTTGCCGCATCTGCGGCGCTTATGATGATTGTTTCAAAATACGCATTTTTTGATGTAATAAAAATGGGTATGGATTTTAACAGTGGTGTTAGGCTTGACCCGTCCCGAATTGCGGCTTCTATCGTTTCGGGAGTCGGTTTTCTCGGCGCAGGAACAATTTTTGTGCAAAAACAAACGGTTACAGGTCTTACGACGGCGGCAGGTATATGGGCAACTGCCGGTATTGGAATGGCAATCGGCGCAGGGATGTATGTTGTCGGAATTGTAACAACAATATTTATAATTGTTGCACAAATTTTTTTGCACAGTAATCTGCTTTGGCTTCAGAACGCAAAAATCAAAAATCTGTTTGTATATGAGGTTGACGAAGAAGGTTTCCGTGACAAGGCAATGAAATTGCTTAAAAAGCATGGTATAAGCGTAAGCAAAGTCAATGTCGGTCATAATGCGCAAACAGGAAAACGTGATTATACTTTCACACTTGAGGTTTCGGCAAGAATAAACGAAGAAGAACTTATTGATATGTTCAAGCAGTACACCTGCAAGGTGCGTGAAAAAGAGTAAAGAGTTTATTGAAGCAGAGGGCTTACATCGCCTTTGTGAAGCCCCATATTAAGTGCAGACGAAATAACTTTTGCAAGGTCCGATACCATTTCATCTATGTCTTTTGGTGTTACTATGAGTTCGCCGCTTAAATCCGAAAGAGCTTCCGTAAAAATTGCTTTTCGTTGCGAAGGATTCATTTCAGAGAGCATTTCGTAAAATTTGCTTTCTTTGCCCGAAGCGGATTTAAACATAGATACAGAGCTTTCAAAAATATCGTCCGCAATGGTTGCGGCGTCAACCACCATAGGTATTCCGACAGAAATAACCGGAACGCCGAGCGTTTTAGCGTTAATGCCTTTGCGGTGGTTGCCAACACCTGAGCCCGGATTTATTCCGCTGTCGGAAAGCTGAACGCTTTTGCCGAGGCGGGATATATTCCTTGCAACGAGTGCATCAACCGCTATAATGCATTTTGGTTTAACGTGCTCGGTAATACCCCTGATTATTTCAAGAGTTTCTATTCCCGTAGTGCCGAGAACTCCGGGTGATACTGCGCATACAGGGCGAATATCGGCGTTTTTTATTTCGGGGAGATGCTCAAAAAGATGTCTGGAAACAAAAAGCGAAGAAACAACCTTAGGGCCGAGTGCGTCAGGCGTTATACTACGGTTACCGAGACCGACAACAAGAATGGTATCTTCATCGGAAATATTGTTCTTTTTTAGAAGCTTTTCGATTTCTCGTGCAATAAAGCTGCGGTTTTGTACGTTGCTTTCGTTTTCAAAGCCTCTCAGGTCTTCCGCCTCGAAGGTTATATAAGTACCTATTGGTTTTTCAATGTATTTTGCACCTTCTTCATCTGTTACGGAAATACCCGTGTATTTAA
>CACZWA010000121.1 GCA_902784685.1 uncultured Ruminococcus sp. | reverse complement strand
CGGAGCGGACGCTCCCGTTTTAAATGCCGTTGTAACCGAAATTCTTTATATTATCAACAAAATCCCATCTTTTGAAACGCCGTATTTTACAAATGTTACAATAAAAAATGTAATTAACTACTTAAATTCCAACTACAAAGCCGAAATCAGCCTTGATAATCTTTGCGAAAAATTTTATATATCAAAATACTATCTTTGCCGCACGTTTAAGCAAGCAACAGGATTAACCGTTCAAGAATATGTAAGGCAAAAAAGGCTTGTCTACGCATATGAACTGAAAAAAACAGGTAAAACCCTAAGCGAAGCCGCATTTGCCGCAGGTTTTACCAGTTATTCCTCCTTTTACCGCTCCTATATTAAAAAATACGGTTCAAGTCCAAAGGAAAAGTAAATTACATCATTTTATCAAGGCGCTGCTTAATCTCAACCAAAAATTCTTCTGTATCAACTTTTCTCTTGTCTGGAAGTGTTGAAAGAAGCGCAAGGTCGCCTGTCATAACGCCTTCCTCAATTGTCTGAATTGTTGCTTTTTCGAGCTTATCGGCAAAGTCACAAAGCTCTTTAAGTCCGTCAAGCTCGCCTCTCTTGCGGAGTGCGCCTGTCCATGCAAAGAGGGTTGCGACACTGTTTGTCGAGGTTTTTTCACCTTTTAAGTGTTTATAGTAATGGCGCTGAACTGTGCCGTGAGCCGCTTCGTATTCATAAATCCCCGCAGGCGAAACAAGCACCGAAGTCATCATGGCAAGACTGCCGTAAGCGGTTGCAACCATATCGCTCATAACATCGCCGTCATAGTTTTTGCAGGCCCAGATATATCCGCCGTTTGAACGAATTACTCTTGCAACGGCGTCATCAATAAGCGTATAGAAATATTCAATTCCTGCGGCTTCAAATTTTTCTTTATATTCATTTTCATAAATTTCCGCAAAAATATCTTTAAATCTATGGTCGTATTTTTTTGAAATTGTGTCTTTTGAAGCAAACCATATATCCTGCTTCATATCAAGCGCATAATTAAAACAGCTTCTTGCAAAGCTTTCGATTGACTTATCCACATTGTGAAGTCCTTGAATTATACCTGCGGAGCCGTTAAACTCATGAATGAGCGCACGGGTTTCGTTGCCGTTTTTATCTGTACATACAAGCTCGCATTTTGAGCCTTCGGGAACCTGCATTTCCGTGTTTTTATAAACATCTCCGTAAGCGTGACGGGCAATTGTTATGGGCTTTGTCCATGTAGGAATATACGGAGTTATTCCTTTAACGATTATGGGCGTTCTGAAAACCGTACCGTCAAGAATAGCACGAATAGTACCGTTTGGTGATTTCCACATTTCTTTAAGTTTATATTCTTCAACTCTTGCGGCATTCGGAGTAATTGTTGCGCATTTAACGGCAACGCCGTATTTTTTTGTTGCCTCTGCGGATTCAACTGTAACTTTATCATTCGTTTCGTTTCTGTGTTCAAGACCGAGGTCATAATATTCCGTTTTAAGGTCAATATATGGCGTTAAAAGAATATCTTTAATCATCTTCCAGATAACACGGGTCATTTCATCTCCGTCCATTTCAACAAGCGGAGTTGTCATTTTAATTTTTTCCATTTTAAACCAAGCCTTTCCAAATTCATATAAATTCAATTAATATTATACTATGAAAAGCTTTTTTTGTCAATATTTTCTTGCCCGTTATATGTTATTTTTTTAACACCCATAAATTACTTGACTTTTCAATTTTTTAGTGATACAATGTAATATATATTTTTTATAAAGAAGGTTTTTTATAATGTATATGTTGCTTAAAGAAGGCAAAAAACGAGTACTCACTTTAAGTTACGATGACGGTGTTATTCAAGACAGAAGGCTTATTGAAATAATGAATAAACATGGTCTTAAAGGAACTTTTAACATAAACGGAGGACTCTTTTCAGGCGAAGACGAAACTTACAGTAATCCAAAAAAAAGAAGATTGAAGCTTTCCGATGCAAAAGAGCTTTATATCGGCAGCGGACATGAAATTGCAATTCACGGATTAACTCACAAATTTATGGAACGTTTATCTAAAACGGAAATGCTTAAAGAAACAATTGAAGACAGACTTTGTCTTGAAAAAAATTTTGGAGGCATTGTGCGTGGAATGGCATATCCTTTCGGTACATGGAATGATGAACTTGTAGCTGTTCTTGACACCTGCGGCATTGTTTATTCGAGAACCACACGTTCTACCGAGAGCTTTGATTTCCCGAAAAACTGGCTTACATTAAACCCGACCTGTCATCACAACAACCCACGGCTTATGGAACTTGCGGAAAACTTTTTAAAAGAAGGAAGATACTCACACTCAAGGATGTTCTATTTATGGGGTCATGCGTATGAATTTGACGATAAAGACAACTGGAATATAATCGAAGAATTTGCAGAATATATGGGCGGACATGAAAACATATGGTACGCTACAAACATTGAAATTTATAACTATGTTAAA
Organism: uncultured Ruminococcus sp.; assembly: GCA_902784685.1. Classification (GTDB taxonomy): domain Bacteria; phylum Bacillota; class Clostridia; order RUG12999; family RUG12999; genus RUG12999. The sequence continues at coordinate 1,557 of CACZWA010000121.1, read as the reverse complement.
GCATACGAAAGTCTTGTTTTCAGCGCAGACTGCACAACCGTACACAATCCTTCATCCATTGATGTATGGGGTGATGTTTGTGGCGAAGCGGTTTGTATTAAAGCCGGCGAAACTGTAAAGATAAAGTAGTAATATACATAAATCTATTTAATGAGGTGTTTGGTACGATAAACTTAAAAATTATTAACGGAACAGAAGAACGGTTCTCCTGTAAAGGCGATAAAATTGACGCTGTATTTAACGGCGAATACCGTGAAGGCGATAATATCATAATACATAAAACCGATACTGAGTATCTTGCTTTAAAGCTTGACGAAACAATGGCGGAAAGTATTGTTTATGCTCCAGGCAGCAAATTAGAATATGAAATACCTTTCGGTGAGCTTAAAAAAGGATATAATAAAGAAGCTTTTAGCGGAACTACGCACCGAATTACGGTGTATGAGCCGACTGACGAAGTAAAATACGGTTACAGAAATATTGCGTTAAATCCGTATGATAAACGTGGTCAAAAAAGGTATTTTCCTCACGCTTACGCAAATATGGTTACCCGTGAAGCCGTATGTTTTTATGAGCGCAACGCCATAGACGGGGTATGCGACAACAGTTCGCACGGAGATTTCCCCTATCATTCATGGGCAGGCGGTGCAAGAGAAGACCTTGAATATTATATTGATTTCGGTACAGAAGTTGAAATTTCGGAAATTGTTTTTTATCTTCGTGCTGATTTTCCACACGATACATACGATTTTCCACACGATACATACTGGAAAAGCATAGACGTTCAGTTTTCCGACAAAAGCATTGAAACCGCTGATTTTTCGGAAACAGCAGAAGGACAAAAATTAACATTAAAAAAACCAAAGAAAACAAAAATTATACACCTTACAAATTTTAAGCAGGCGTCTTTCCCCTTTTCATGGGCGGCGCTGTCGCAAATTGAGGTGTATGGAAAATATATTAAGGAGGATTTATCAAAAATGGAAGTAAGGTGTGCGTCCAATCCAAAAGACGTTAAACATTACACAACAGAAAGGCTCAGAGAGGAATTTCATATTTCAAAGCTTTTCACAAAGGATAATATTCGTATGGTATATAGTCATATTGACAGGATTATTACCGCAGGACTTATGCCTATATATCATGAATTAAAGCTTGAAGGCGGCAAAGAGCTTGCAAGCGACTATTTCCTTGAAAGACGAGAAATGGGCTGTATAAACATCGGCGGCAAAGGTATTATAAGCGTTGACGGTGTTGATTACGAAATGAACCCGAGAGACGGAATATATATCGGTATGGGAAACAAAGAAATTGTTTTCAAGTGCGTTGACACTGCAAATCCGCCGAAATTCTACGTTTCGTCCTGCCCTGCTCATAAAACGTACCCGATAGTTAAAATTGATATAACTAAGGCTAAAAAAGTTCCTTGCGGAAGCGTTGAAGACTGCAACAAGAGAGTTATAAACCAGTACATACACCCTGAGGTTATGCAGTCTTGTCAGCTTGCAATGGGGCTTACACAGCTTGAGCCGGGCTCAAACTGGAACACGATGCCGT
>CACZWA010000120.1 GCA_902784685.1 uncultured Ruminococcus sp. | reverse complement strand
GCAATCAGGCCCTCTCTCCCCGACCTTATTCCCGATAATATTAAGGAATCACTCTCGTCAGAACAGTTTAAAATATATAAACTTATTTGGGACAGATTCATTGCAAGCCAAATGGCGCCTGCCGATATTGATGTTACAAGCGTAACCGTTTCGGCCGCAGACTATATTTTCAAAGCAAGCGGAAGCAGTGTAAACTTCCCGGGCTTTACAACCGTTTATGAGGAAACCTCTGAAAACAGCGAAAAAAGTCAACCGCTTCCTCCGTTAAATGAAAATGATGTGCTGAGCTTGAAAGAGCTTACTCCAAAACAGCATTTTACACAGCCTCCGGCACGTTATACCGAGGCAAGCTTAATCAGAACTCTCGAAGAACTCGGAATTGGCAGACCCAGCACATACGCTCCGACAGTTTCCACAATTGTCGCAAGAAAATATGTGCTTAAAGATAAACGTCAGCTTTACCCCACCGAGCTTGGCATTGCAGTAAACGAGCTTATGAAAGAAAATTTTGCTCAAATTGTAGATGTTGAGTTTACCGCAAATATGGAAACAAAGCTTGACGAAGTTGAAGAAGGAAAGCTCGAATGGAAAAAAATCCTGAGAGATTTTTACGGACCTTTCAAAAAAGAGCTTGAAGAAGCAGATAAAAAAATCGAACACGTTCAGCTTACGCTCGAAGAATCGGATGTTACCTGCGAGCTTTGCGGAAGAAAAATGGTTTACCGTGACGGCAGATACGGAAAGTTCCTTGCCTGCCCCGGCTTCCCCTCATGCAGAAACACCAAACCTATAATCGAAGAAATCGGCGTAAACTGTCCGAAATGCGGCGGCAGCCTTGTTATAAGACGCAGTCGTAAAGGAATAAGATATTTCGGCTGTATAAACAGCCCCGAATGTGATTTTATGAGCTGGGACGAACCAACAAACGAAAAATGCCCGATATGCGGCAGTATGCTGCTCAACCGCTCCATTAAAGGCAGAATACTCAAAAACAACAAGGTATGTTTAAATAAGGACTGCGAATATAACAAACAGAAAAGTTCTAAAAAGAAAGCTGATGAAAATGAATAAAGCTATTGTAGTCGGTGCAGGGCTTGCAGGCTGCGAAGCGGCATGGCAGCTTGCCAAAAGAGGAATAGACGTTACTCTTGTCGATATGAAGCCCTACAAAAAAACACCGGCACACCACTATGACGGTTTTGCAGAGCTTGTTTGCAGTAATTCACTGCGTTCGGACAGGCTCGAAAATGCGGTCGGACTTTTAAAAGAAGAAATGCGGCAAATGGGCTCGCTCATTATGGAATGTGCTGACAGCGCAAGGGTTCCGGCAGGCGGAGCTTTGGCTGTTGACCGCACCGTTTTTTCGGATATGGTAACTGAAAAAATCAAAAATCACCCGAATATTCATTTTGAAAGCCGTGAGCTTTATGAATTACCGCAGGACAATGCGGTAATTGCCACAGGTCCGCTAACCACACCTGCCTTGTTTGAAAAAATAACGGAGCTTACAGGCAGTGATAATTTGTATTTTTTTGATGCCGCCGCTCCTATTGTTACGCTGGATTCAATTGATATGTCAAAAGCATTCAGAGCTTCAAGATATGACAAAGGCGATGACGACTATATAAACTGCCCTATGACAAAGGAAGAATATTATACCTTTTACCATGAGCTTGTAAACGCAGAGCTTGCTCCTATGAAAGAAGTGGATTCAAAGGTTGTTTTCGAGGGTTGTATGCCGATTGAAACAATGGCGGCGCGAGGCATTGATACAATGCTTTACGGTCCGCTGAAACCTGTTGGACTTACCGACCCTAAAACAGGCAAAGAAGCTTTTGCCGTGGTACAGCTCAGGCAGGATAACCGTGAAGGCACACTTTATAATATGGTTGGCTTTCAGACTCATCTTAAATGGGGCGAGCAAAAACGTGTTTTTTCGCTTATTCCTGCGCTTAAAGAAGCAGAGTTTGTGCGTTACGGCGTAATGCACAGAAACACATATATGAACTCTCCTTCCCTTCTTGATAACAGATATAGGCTAAAAAACTGCAATAAACGCTTATATTTTGCAGGGCAAATGACAGGCGTTGAAGGGTATGTGGAATCTGCCGCATCAGGTCTTGTTGCAGGTATAAACCTTGCAAACGAGCTTTGCGGACTCCCTCCTTTTATTATGCCCGATATTACCGCTCTCGGCGGCCTTGCTTCTTACATTTCGGGTGCGTCTGTCGGAAAATTTGTTCCAATGAACATAACCTTCGGCATAATGACTCCTCTCGGTCAAAAAATCAAAGGAAAGGGCGCAAAAGCAGAAAAAAACAGGCTTATATCCATGCGCTCACTTGAATATATCGACAGCGTTAAAGACAAAACGGAGGATAAAAATAATGGAAATTGAGCTTACGGCTGAAAATTTTGAAAATGTCATAAATTCTGCGGAAATACCCGCAGTAGTTCAGTTCAGAGCTTCTTGGGATGAGGCTTGCGCAAGTCTTGCGCCGATTTTCTCAATCGTCGCCGAAAAATTTCAGGAGAAGGCTACTTTTTCTAAGGTTAATATAGATAACGAAATTGCACTTACCACAAAATACGGAGTTACTTCACTTCCGACCGTAATTGTTTTTGTCGGCGGCGAAGAAAAAGAGCGCACAGTCGGTTTTGTTACGGAAACCGAGCTTGAAGCGCTTATTGAAAAATATACTAAAGATATATGAGGCTTGCTATGTTTTTTGATTCACACGCTCATCTTGACGACGAAAAATTTAATACCGACAGAGAAACGGTTCTTGCCTCCATGCAAGAATACGGCGTTTCGCACATAACAAATATCGGCGATGACCTTGCTTCGTCACGCCGCTCACTTGTGCTTGCAAAGCGCTATCCCTTTGTTTATGCGGCAGTCGGTGTGCATCCGCACAATGTCGAAAATATGACAGAAAAGGACATAGATGAGCTTGCAATGCTTGCTGAGGACGAAAAAGCTGTGGCAATCGGCGAAATCGGTCTTGATTACTACTATGATAATTCGCCTCGTGAGCTTCAGAAAAAATGGTTTAAAAGGCAAATTGAACTTGCTCTTGAGCTGGATATGCCCATTGCTGTTCATAACCGTGACTCAAATGCAGATTGTATGGAAATTCTTAAAAAATACGATATTAAAAAAATCGGCGGAGTTATGCACTGTTACAGCGGCAGTGCCGAAATGGCACAGGAGGTTATACGCCTCGGAATGTACATCTCAATGGCAGGACCCGTAACCTTTAAAAATAACCGCCGCGGCGTTGAAACCGTAGCAAAAACGCCGCTTGAA
>CACZWA010000119.1:3349-5887 GCA_902784685.1 uncultured Ruminococcus sp. | reverse complement strand
TACGCTCTGTTCGAGGTAAGGACGTTTATCGTCCATAACAACGCCCGGTGTTCCCCAGCCGGCATAGCTTACGCCCGAAAGAAGCGTGCCGCCGCCTATTTTCATCTTTTTGATTATATTCTGAAGATAGGTTACGCCGCCTTTTCTTACGCTCTCGTCAAGAGAGGATACATCATAAGCGGGGTCAAGACCAAGACTGTATGTAAGCTCAATTCCAACCTCATCGGCAAGCGCACGAAGGCTTCTGATTTTCTCATCTGTCATTTCAAGAAGCGGTTGCGCCTGAAATTCGAGAATATCAAAGCCTATATCTGCCGCTTTTTTTATATATTTTGCATGGTCAGCATCCCAGTTTTTCTCCCAGAAATTCATAAAAATACCAAATTTGTTCATTTTACAGCCGTCCTTTCAAAAATAAGTAAAATCAAATAATTTTACACTCTATGCCGAGATATTTATTAAACGCCTCGTTAAGCGCCGATGCACATTTTCCAAAGCTAAAACAAAGATGATGCTTGTAGCCTTGTGTTGCAACATGCTCTATTACTTCATTTACCGTTTTGCCGTAAATTACCTTGCCTGAGCCGAAAAATTCGGACTCTATCACATCATCGGTAAATTCGCCCTCACTTACAAACGCCGTAATATGTCCGCCTTCCGATTTAAGACTTCCGTATGTAACTGCACCGCTTTTAAGCTCACTCTTATTTACGCCGACTCCTGTACCTTCGCCAAAGGATTTCTTAAACATTTTATGCTCAATAATTTCGCCCTTGTCTTTAAGCATTGATATGGGATTCGGTCCGCAGTGGAAAACAATATTTACGGCTCTCATATAAACAGCGTTGTTTACGTCAAGCTCACATGCCGCCGCAATACCACGTTCATTGAGGTCGCAAAGCACCATACAGGGAGCTATGCCGAATTTTATTTCAAGCTCACTCCAGCATCTTATCGCAACGGCGTCAAGCCTGTATTCGTTTATAATATCATCAATTACAACACCGAGACGGGCAATTGTATCCAACTTTGTTTCAGGAAATCCGCTGAATGTGGTCTGCGTAAGATATGAAGCTCTTTTTTCCGCCATACGGCTGTCCTCAACCTTTTCCATACGCATAAACACATCACTTAAATCTATTGTTTCAACATTTATGCCAATATTCATCATAGCAATTTCGTCAAACCTTACAGTCTTAAAAGCGGTCGTTCTCGCGCCTATCGCTCCGACATTAAAACTCTTCATACCCTTTACAACTCTGCATATTGCCGCAAAGCGGTCAAGGTCAGACTTAAAGCTTTCACTGTCAGGCTTTACAACAAATTGTTTTGTAAGCGTATATGGTAGCCTCATTTGCCTTAAAACATTGCAAAGAGCGAATTTACCGCACATAGCATCCCTACGATGTGAAAAATCCATTTTACCTATCTCGTCGGGATATGCCTGAACAAGAATCGGAACGCCCGCGTTTTTAAGCGCCACGCTCGCGCCGTTTTCATCGCCGAAATTCGGCATGCATACGATAACTCCGTCATATCCGCCCTTGTTTTTCTCAAGAAAATCGGCGTACATTTCTCCTTCGGCAATTGTTTCTACCGCTCCGAAACGTGTAAGGCTCTCTTCCATACAAATATAACCGAAACCCTTATCCTCCAAAACCTTTTTCATTTCCTCTCTTGCGTCCGCAATAAGCTCACCCGGAAAAAAACCGCGGTTCGCAAAAAACAACGCAAATGTCTGTTTGTTACCCATTTTTTTCAACCCCTTTTAAAATTAATTTTAAAGCTGTAATCGCCTGTTTTTTCAGGCATAAACGAAAGATATTTTATTTCGTCTTTGTTTGTTACTTTAAAGCCGCCGGGGTCTGTTATCTCATATCCCGTCGGAACATATAATGCAATTTTATATAAATCCCCTTTTACAAGACTGCATTTAAGACTTATACTATCGTTTTGCACATGCATATCTTTAATTTCAGCCGCGCCCTGAGTTATATGCCTGTTCGTACTGAGCAATTGTACCCTGCCGCTGCTTTTTCTTACCGCCAGCACTCTTGTTTCACAAGGTTCAAGCGTAAGCTTTATGCCGCTGTCTGTACAACCCAGATATTCATCGTGCCAGAAATCGTAAATATGATATTCACCGGCTTCAAGGTCTGCCGTCTTTTTAAGGTCAAGCATGTATTCCGCGCTTTTCTCAACCGTGTTGAAAACGCTTATTACGTTATAATTTTCATAATCCGTACCAATATCGAGATTTGTTACCAAAATATCGCTTTTCTCGGTATTCGCATATATTTCCTTCGGGCATATATCAAGAGAAGGTATTACCCTTTTCAGAATATTAAGCCTTTCGGGCTGAAGCTTCGGAAGGTCGTCGCCGAAGGTTATCGGAAGTCCGAGCATTGAAACAAAAACCGCGCGTGACACCGCCTGATTATAAGTGTTGAACTCATCTCTTATAACAACATTGTCGGGGTCGTTATAAAGCATTATATTGTTAAGCGGATAAAACTCCGCCGCCCTGTAAACGCAATT
>CACZWA010000119.1:0-3330 GCA_902784685.1 uncultured Ruminococcus sp. | reverse complement strand
GCTTCAACCATATCGGCCGCCCAAAGTACCTCGCTTCGGTTTTCTCCCGAGCAGGAAAGAATGTATCTGTCCTTACCTAAAATTTCACGTGTTTTCGATATCATATTCCTGTATGCGCGGTAAGTCGTAAGACTGCTGTCGTAAAGCCTTTCGTGATACTTTTCTGTGCGTTCCATACATATGGGAAGAGTATCAAATTTTACCGCTTCATAACCCCACTCGTCAACCTGCTTAAGCGCTTTTGGCAGAAAATCATTCAAAAAAGTCGGGTGCGTAATATCATAAAAATATGTTCCCACCCAGCTTTGCTCCACCGCAAGCAGGACCTCGGGGTGCTCCTTTATATAGTCGGTTTCAAAGGTTTCGTTTGTATAGCCTATCCAAAGTGAGGGAATAAAGCCGCATTCACGTATTTTATCCGATACCGCTTTAAGCCCTCTCGGATACCTTACCTTATCAACGTGAAAAGTATCCACACCGTCATCACGGACGCTGTCGTCATCAAGTCCCTTGTGATACCATTCCCAGTCAACCCATACGGTATTTGCGCCGAAATCCTTTAAATGCTCCGCCTGATACACCGTGTTCTCCGTAACTGTTTTCTCGCCCGCGTCAAATTTAACCGCATACCACGTCATCCAGCCTACGGGCGGCAAAGCACCGAAGGTTGCGTTTTTGTTTATTCTGTGATAAGGAACGCCGAACTGTGCGGAAAGAATATCTCTTTTAACACTGAATTTAAAATTCGCTTTTCCGTAAAGCGTATATGTCTTTTTTCCGCCGTCAAAGCCTATAAAGGCGTTTCCGCCGTCTATTACGGCTGCGGAATCTGTATTTTTGTCAAACAGAAAATTATCTCTCTTTTTTGCCGCGCCGCCGAGAACGCAGTTAATTACCTCTTTATCTCTCGTTTCGTGCATGGCTACGGTATCGGAAATATCCGCGGAGACAAAAACCGCTTCAATTTCGGCTTCGGGCGAGGATTTTACGCTTATTCCGCCCGCCTCGGCGTTAAACGTAAGCTCAAGCGTTTTTTTATCGCTCTTAAATATAACCGTTTTAACTATGCCCTCGTTATAAAGCTTATGAGAAATTTCGCACTCCTTAACATTAAAGTCCGGCTTTATTTCACCTTTTAAATACTCCTTTCCCCAGCCTGCTTTAAACACAAAGGTTTCCGTATCGTAATCAAGAAAATAATCGCCGTAGCTTACATATGCCTTTTTTATATCCATAAAGAGAATATTCCTCCTCTTAAAAAATAAAACTTATTTTAATAACGCAATTCAACAGCCGTTGAAATTATATCAACAGGCTGTTGAATTTTTGTGCTTTTTCAGCTTGCTTCCGCAAAATTCGTAAAGTTACCCTCAAGGTAAACGGTTGACTGCGTGAGATTCAGATTGTATATACCGTTACTGCTTGTAAGAGTTTCGGCGTTTCCGTATTCATCATACTTTGTAACGCTTGTGACTCCGAGATTAATTGACACGTCTTCGCCGCTTTCTTTGGTTGACCAAAGGATTGCCAAATCAGGGCTTCCTGCTTTTGTGTACTTATACGCCGCTGCTGTATCGCTTGCAAACATAAAGTCATTTGCATATGTTCTGCCCGTCATAAGCATATTCATATTTGCTATTGCAAGATATGCGCTTGTTGCGGCTAATGGCACATTGCTGCCGTTATCCTTATAGTATTTAAGTATTCCGCAGTTTTTGTCACGGTCAACTCTTGCAGTTGTCTGCCTTACAAAAAGGTATGATAAGAATTTTTCGGTAACATTATTCTTCTTTGCCATAACATAGCTCTGTACAAGATAACTGCCCTGCTGTTTTTCGGTTATCGGCTTATATTTCTTAATATTAGCCTCAATCTCTTGCAAACGCTGCTCGCGCTCTTCATCTGTCAAATCATTCGAATTCTCCACGGCTTTAATATCATCTAAATAGAATTTCGATATAAAATGAGGCGACCATGCAAGTTCGCTTATCCAAAGCTTTGTGTTATTCAGTCCGTTATCGTTATAAAGTTTCTTTAAAACTGCCATATGGTCATACATCGTACGCACATTTGCATCTATAAGTGCCTGTTCTGTCGGGATAATCTTCATAGGGTTGTCGTTCCAGTGATACGGATGGATTGAAGCATTTTTAAAATAATCGGCAAGTGATCTTTTTGCTTTGCCGTCGTTTATAAGTGCATTAACCCTATCAATTGCAAGCTGATTTGTTACTATAAACCTTGCCGACATAGCTACAATTTCAACGTCATTATCCTTTTTTACATGATTTGCATAATTCGGGTCATTCGCCCTACTATCGCCCGTACTCTTAATATGATTGTCATAAATTGCGTCCGCCGCTTTAACAAGAAGGTCTCCGTAGTTTTCCTTGCTTTCGCCGTTCATATTAAACGTTGAACCCGCACCCGAATCAAACTCGTTCCAGATTTCATAATATCTCGTATCTGACGGAGCATTTTTCGCAATAAAGCCACAGTAATCCGCAAAAAGATTTCTACCGATTTGGCCGTAAGGTATTTGCATTTTGTACCCGTTTGCGGACTTATCCGAATAAACCATACTACCTGCCGAAATATTGTTAAGGAAAGTATAGCTGTTCCTTGCTCCTATAGCCTCAAGTGTTCTCCACTCATGATCTTGGTTATTACTACTGTATTTCTTATTATTGCTGTCTGCTATTTCCTCAACATAAGCATTTTCGTCCTTGCCGATTATTTTCATAACGCTTTTCATCGGTCTTACCCACCTGAGCATACCAATACCTGCATTTTTCGCAAGGGTTTCGCTTCCGCTCACAGAATATATATTGTTCTGGAAGCTAATACCGTAATCAGGATTGACTGTTTTCTTATCACTACGGACATACGAAAGCTCCGTTAAATTTTCGCTTTTAATGTCAAAGCTGTCTGATATAACCTCTGTTTTAAGATAGTAAAGACCGTATTTATCCATATTAAAGCTAACTTTATCGGTAACAGTATTAAGAGGAGTAATGCTGATATTCTTTTCCCCTATGTTTTTCGCAAGCTTTCCGTTTTCGTCAACAAGGCTGTATTTAATCCTTGCTGTATAATTGCCCTGTGCCTTACTGTAATCATAAAAACTTTTATCGTTGAGTTTTACCGTAAAAGTTGCTTTATCGCCGGTATAATATATATTTCCGACAGCATTTCCCAAAGCGGATATGCTAAACCGGTCAGAATATGGCATAAGTGCAAGCGTTACTCTCGCAACAACAACATCAAAGTTGGAGTAGCGCATATTTTCGCCCCATGTGGCAATTCTGAAATCCGTACCTTCTCCGGTAA
>CACZWA010000118.1 GCA_902784685.1 uncultured Ruminococcus sp. | reverse complement strand
TTATTAAAATACATAGGGATAGGAATATCATCATTTATTTCATGGTTGAAATCAGTTGCCTCAAGTATTGAAGCCGTAGTTTTGGTTGCGTTGATAACTGGAGCTGTATCAATTATTGGCGTTGTATTTACTTCGGTTATCTCCAAGGTAATTGAATACAAACAAAAGAGAAGAGAATATTTATATCAAAAACGCGAAAAACCATATGAAGATTTTGTTGATATGGTATATAAGATACAAGAATACTCTAAAAAGAACGAAAAATATCCTGAAGACGAAATGTTAAAGGATATGTATAAATTTTCCAAGCAATTGACTCTTTGGGGATCTAACAGAGTTATAAAGAAATGGCTAAAATTTCGCGAATCCTCAAATACAGGCATATCAGGCGTTGAAACTATGTTCGTTATGGAAGATATTTTATATGCAATGAGAAAAGATATGGGGTTAAAAAGGCTGGGAGAAGGAAGACTACTATCATTCTTTGTAAATGACATGAAAAATGTCAAACGCCCCCACAAATAGTACATAGTATGATTTTAATATTCACAATATAGAGATCTGTGTTTACTGTTGAATAAGCTATTCAGGTAACATATACTGTCTTGTAAGTCATAATACAAAATAGTTTTAATTCGTTTTCAATATTTTCAAATATGAGTTTGCTTTGGAGTGTAAAAATATATTTTTATTAATTAGCACTTTTTATTGCTTTACAGTAAAAATGATCAGGTGTTTTCAACACTTATTTGAGGGTAAAATGAAATAGCATACCACCGTAAAAGTGATATGCTCTTTCTTTTTGCTCCTGTTTGACAGACCGTCATAAACTATGCTGTTTTATTGAGGACTGACATTTGGACGGTTTTTTATAACTTTACTTGTTTTATGTTTTTAGATATTATTTCTCATTTTTGAAATTTGTTCTTCGTCGGGTGTGACATAGGCGGTATTGTAGTTATCGTATATAACCATACCGGGTTTTGCTCCGCTCGGTTTTTTTACATTTTTTATCGGGCAATAATCAACAGGTATCTGCGCCGAGCCTCGTGCTTTTGAGTAATATGCCGCAAGGCAGGCGGCCTCGTTTAAAGTAGTATCCGGCACTTCTCGTCCGCCGCAGGCTATAACGGTATGAGAGCCGGGAAAGCCTTTTGTATGAAACCAAATATCTTTCGATGATGACATTTTAAGTGTTAAATAATCGTTTTGCCTGTTGTTTTTGCCGACATAAATTGTAAATCCGTCGCTGCTTATAAATTCCGCAGGCTTTGAAAGCGTAGGCTTTTGGTTTCGTTTAAGCTTGCTGTGCGACGCTTTAACATATCCGAGACTTTCAAGCTCCTCACGGATTTCACCTATAACCGATAAATCCTCGCATTGATTAAGCGCATTTTGCACACTTTCGAGATACCGAATATCTTCCAGTGAGTGTTCATATTGCAAAGCCGCTTTTTCTGCGGTATTTTTGAGCTTATTGTATCTGCGGTAATATTTCTGCGCATTTTCGGACGGAGTTAGATTAACGTCAAGCGAAATTGTAATTTCTTCGGGTGGGTCGGCGTAAAAATTTTCGGTAATAAGCGTGCGGTCACCTTTATTTAATTTATATATGTTTGAAATTATAAGGTCGCCTTTAACCTTGTACTTTTCACAGCCCTTGCTTGAAAGTATGCTTTCTTCTTGCAGAGAGGCTTTTTTCCAGCATCTGGCGAGCAAGGTTTCGACAGTTTTTAAAAGAGCGCCGCCTTTTTCACGAAGAATATTTTTACGTTCTTTTTCGTTGTAAAACTCGTCTAAAGCTTCTGACAGATATTCAGCTTTTTTCGTATTAAGCGTACTGCCGTACTGTCTTATTTCTATGCATGAAAAATCAATCGGTTTTCCGCTTTTGTCCCAAAGGGTTACGGGCGAAAATTTCTTTTTTGCAAGCTTGTCCATATAAAAGCAAATGGCGTCGGCAAGACCGCTTTTTGAGCTTATACTAAGGTCGGAGTCCGCACCCCATAAATAAACTATTTCACGGCAAACAAGAGGCGACAGACCTGCAAAATTTTCAAGAATGAAACTGTCTGCTTGTTTTGTTGGGTCGCATTTAGACAAAAGTCCTTTCACCGTGTCGGGTGACGCCTGTGACGGACTGAGTTTTTCCTGAGGCGTTGGCGGAAAGTAGGGCAGACCCGGCAAAACTATTCTTTCACGGCTGAGGCTGTTATCAATATGCCTTACACAGTCGGCAATAAGTCCGTTTTCGTGAAGCAAAATAATGTTGCTGTTTTTGCCGAAAAGCTCAACAATCAGCTTTTTTTCAACGGTATCGCCAAGCTCGTTTCTGCTCTCTATGAGAAAAACTATAATTCTGTCGCCGCCAGGCGAGGAAATATTTAAAATTTTTCCGTTTGTTAGGTACTTTCTCAGCAGCATACAAAAACCCGGAGGTGTTATCGGGTTTTCACGTGAGGATTTGGTTATGTGTACTCTCGGAAATGAAGGATTACAGCTTATTAAAAGACGTTTGTTTTCGCCGTGCGCTCTTATGCATAAAATAACGTCACTGCGTGACGGCATATATATTTTATCTATTCTGCCTTCCGAGAAAAAATGATTTAATTCGTCGGCAATACAGCCGACCGTCACTGCATCAAATGGCATTTTTTTATCTCCTGAATATCTGTTTAATATATTTATAGTATAACACAATGAGGATTTAAAGTCAAGAAACCAAAAATTTGTGTTGATAAAATGAAAAATTAAAAAAGAAGGTTGAAATTTTTCTCACATGGTTGTATAATATAATTAGATTTAAACCTTTTGAAGGGAAGGATAATATATGAAAAAAATTGTTTTAATAATGTGTGTGTTGTGCCTTATATTGCCGCAATCGGTTTTGGGTGCAGATATTTTTAAGCCGCAACGAACATATGAAGAAGGGCTTTTTAAAGATATAGATAAGTCGGATTGGTTTTACGGAAGCGTCGTCGGTGCGTACGAGTACGAGCTTTCAAGCGGTGACGGAAACGGAAAATATATGCCGCAAGGACTGGTCAGTATTGCCGAGGTTATTACATTTGCAGACAGGCTTAATATGCGCTTTAATAATGTAAATGACGAGCCGAAAGCCGAAAAAAATGAAAAGTGGTACGAACCGTGGATAAGCTATGCGGAAAAAAGCAACATAATTCTTGCAGATGAGTTTAAAGGCAGATACGAAAAACCTGCAACAAGGGGACAGGTGGCGTATATTCTCGGTAACGCCTTGCCGTTTTCACTGTATGAAAATATAAATACGGAAGTTACGAATATTCCCGATATGGCAAATACCGATAACTATTATAATGAAGTTATAATGCTGTACCGTGCAGGTGTGCTTACGGGTAAAG
>CACZWA010000117.1 GCA_902784685.1 uncultured Ruminococcus sp. | reverse complement strand
GTTTATTCCTCAACCGCCGCTTCTCTGACAGCAATCTTCGCCTCTGTTACGGGAACAAGAGAGCCAAGGCCTTTTAACATAAATACCTTTATTTTATCGGGACTGATATTACTTAATACCGCTGTATCCGAGCCGCTTTCAAATACCTTTACGGCAATAACCTTGTTGTATTCGTCATATGCCGCCGCCATAAAGGTTACTCCGATACTGTTGCCCGAATCAACCGTAACCGTATACGTGCCGTTTTCTTCCGTGTATGTAGCGTCGCCGTACGAAGCAAGAGAAACGGTATAGGCTCTTTCCGTAACGGCGTATGTGCCTGTTGTCGGCGAATAAACGGTAAGCTTACTGCCGTTTGTCACATAATCGTTATCCGAAAGCTGAACGTCATTTGTGAATACCTTAATATAAGCGCTTTCGTTTCTCGGTCTTACAACGGATATTAATTCCTTTACGGTAGTGCCGGGAATAACGTTTTTAAGAACAGGCGGCTTATATCCTGCCGAAAAGCCCGTTACCGAGTCATACTGCTCCGCGTCGGTCGCGCTTCCGGCAATCATAAGGTCTGCCTTTTTGTTTGCCTCGCTTTCGGCGTCATGCATATTTTCGGCAAGATACAATCTGTAATCCTTTATTTTGGCTGTTGTTAAAGTTAAAGTGCCTGTATCTGTTTTGCATCTGTTTACGGCAACGCCAAGCATACCTTTTGAAATTCTGTTAAGGTTTATAAGCGTATTGTTAAGCGGCACATTCTTATCGGAAGCAACAGCTTCTTCGGTAAACACACCGTTAACATTTTTGGAAAAATACAGCTTTGCAATATTAATATTTCTTAAATTGGCGCCGCTGCCCGGAGTAAAAATAGTATTATACTCTTTTACGTTATACGGCTCATCTCTTGTAAACGCGTCAGGGTCGCTTAAATATGTCATTTTGCTATTAACACACGTTGATTTATACGAACCGATAAGACCGAGTCTTCCTCTGTCACCGAAAAATATCATATCGCCCTTATATGCATTAGATAATATATCTGGGTCAAACGGAGCATAATTTGCTGTATTTTCTCCTACTGTCGCAAGATAGTAATGTCCCGCCGCCAAAAGTCCGGACCTTTTTTTGTCCGATGCCGCTGTGCTGTTAAAGGTGTTTGTTGCAGCGTCATAATCTATGCTGTCAACATCAAGCTCCGAAACAACATATTTACCGACATATTTATTATCTGTCGAATAATCGTCAAGAACTTCTGTCACAAGATAAAGAAGCTGCTTTCTGTTTGTGCTGAGCTCAAGATACGGCGAACCCGCATTTTTATAAAGCGTAGCGGTCATATAATCTCCGCTTTCTTCCGAACCGCCGCCCACAAGACCTGCGTCAAAAATTCTGGCTGATTTAATTAATGAGTTTTTAACCTGATTGACAAACGTACTTTGGCTATCGTATGCATAGCTAAGCATGGTCTCGGATGTAAATTCATCGCCCTGCTCCGCAATATACGCGTCCATTTTGTCTTTAAGGCTGTAAAGGCTGTAATACTTAATGCTGTAAGCGGTATTTCCCGCATAAAAAGTCATTTCGTCCGTTACAAAGCCCTGAAAAACCTCATCATCGCCGTTTTTAAGGATTTTTACGTTATCTCCCGCATCGATCCTCTTCATAAAATCGCCCACAAATGTGTTGTAAAGCACCTTGCTTATTACGTGATTTTCATTGTCAATTTCATAGTAATCTGATGAAATCGTAACTTCACCTTCTGCCGATACCTGCACAGCAATAACCGCAAAAAGCATTGCTGCCGTAACAAGCATACATAATAATTTTTTAAGTGTTCTTTTTTGTTTCATTTCTTTTCCTCCTAAATTTTGTTTATATTTAGCTGCCCCGCAGCTTAAAATACTTAATTTATTTATAAATTATTACATCTCTCGCGACTCCGTACGTTGCAACGAAATATACGTTTTTGCACGACGCGTCAAGGTCGGCTGCCGATGCGACAGTTACTTTTCCTGTTTCGGTGTCGTAGATATAATAGTTTGTATAGGTTGCCACCGTTACAGGTCTTAATGTGCCCGTCTTTTTTGTCTTTGTAAGAAATACATTTCCGTCTGACGGAGATTTGCTTAAAATTTCACGGAAAAAGCCTGACAGCCTTACCCTCATAAGATTGTTTTTGTTGAGTACCCAGAACTCATCCGATGTACTGTCATAACCCAAATATTCCTGTCCGAAGGTGCTTTCGTCAAGCGAGAACATAATTTTATATGTTTTAAGCTTTGTCTGAGCGTCCCACGTTACAAGAACATCGCCGCAGCGCACTTTTTCAAAATCGTATAATTCCGTTTCGATAAAGCTCATTTTTTTGCCCTGCGTATAGCCCGTTATTTCAATAACTTTTTCACCGTCCGCATTTACGGTGTCTCTGATATTTGAAACAAGAAAACCGTAAACATCGGAATTAACGTTTGAAATCGCGTCAGCATTAACGGTGTAAACCGCCGCGCCCACAATTCTTTCATAGCTGGCGTCATAAACATCTATGTCAAATACGCCTGCGCTTACACCCATTTCCGATGCCGTACCTACCAAAAACTCACCTTCAACAAATTCATCGCCGTTTTTCATTATACGGAAGCTTTTTGTTATGCCGTCAATACCGACATATTCGGTACTGAAAAGCGCGACATTGTTATAAATGTTAAAGTAATCATCGGCAATCGCCGCAGATTTTGAAAACGACCTGTTAAGCGTAAGCGTTTCACTCCCGTTTTCATCCGGCTCGCCACGTTTCGCGACATTAATGTTTGTAATAAGACCTTCGCTGTTTGTTTTATACGAAACAAGCTGGCTTATAAACTTTCCTTCGCTGAAAAGGCCGCTTTCCTCAAGCATATCGTAATCCGCTTTTTCACCGTTTAGTTTGAATTTTTTAGCGAATTTCAAAATTTCAAACTTATTTTCTTCTGTAAATAAGCGAATTTCAATATCGTCCTTTGAGCGTTTTATCATATCAAGATTTAAAGCGTATCCGTATTTTTGCTGCCAAAAGTTCTTTTTAAGCAAACAAAGCGCGTTGCCGTCAAAATCTATACCGACAACATATTCGCCGCCAAGCTGCGGTGAGTATTTTTGGGTAAATGACTTTCTGACATTAAATTTTTCGCCGTCAACTTCAATGCTTTCGCCTTCATTTACGGTTGTTATTACGCCGCCGACACAGTCCGGAAAAACCTCTATGCGAAGTTTGAAATCGCTTGTTCCTTCAGAGCGGGCAACAAGAAGCGTATAGTATTCCTTGATGCCGGCAATATTGAAATCGCCGCCGTTCATTTTTACCGAAACCTCACATTTGTCGGGGTCAAAATCAATTATTTTTCCTGTGATTTTATCAAGAATTT
>CACZWA010000116.1 GCA_902784685.1 uncultured Ruminococcus sp. | reverse complement strand
AGCCTCTGGCGGCATGGTGTACGGCGCCGAGGCGAACCACGCCCGGAGGGGCTTAGTCGCCCCGGCAGAAGCCTACCATACCGCCCCCTCATTGTCAAGCAGCTTTCGCGGCATAAACGCTTGATTTAGCTAAAATATTAAATTCTGTAAAAAAACTTACACAGATTACTTGACAAACCTACTTTTTCATATGTTCGATATTATTTTCATTCTGTATATTGCCGAGTTGCTTTTCCATTTCCGATTGCTTTTTCAAAATTGCCGTAATCTTATCAAAAATATCCTCTATCATAATTTCGGTTTTAAGGTTGACTTTATAATCATTTTCGGCACGGTGACGGTCTTTTTCCTCTTGCCTGTTCTGACTCATCATAATAAGCGGCGCTTGAATGGCAGCCACGCAGGACAAAACCAAGTTAAGCAAGATAAACGGATACGGGTCAAATGCTTTGGCAGCAAGCACAGCATTTACTGCCATCCACAGTATAAGAACGCCCGTAAACGAAAATATAAACGCCCAGCTCCCGGCAAATTTAGCGATTTTATCGGCGGCACGCTGTCCGAGTGTATATTTCTCTTTTTCATTTTTTGGACTTATTGAGATTTTACTGCCAGCCAAAAGATTCAAAACTTCTTCATCGGTCATATCGTGCCGAATGTCCTTCAGCACTTCTTTTAATAGTTTTCTGTTTTCTTTCATTATAAATCATTCCTTTTTTAATTATTTTTAATATTCGTAAAGAAAGCAGCGCCTTTGCTTTCAAATAACAATAATGCAGAGCCGAGTAACAATTCAGTGTGCATCGTATAATCGTCAAGCGAAATCAAAAAATCCTCTTGTATCCTGCGGATACGGTACAAAACGGTATTGCGGTGTGTGAATAAAGCGTCACAGGTTTTTTTCAGCGATCGGTTGCTTATCAGATAATAATAGAGCGTTTCCAAATACATTGTGTCCTTTGACATATCGTGCTCCGCAAGACTTATAAGCTTTGGCGGAATAAGGTCTTTTCTGTGCGATAAATTTTTAAGCATCAACGGCGTTCTCAAATTTGCGACAGATGATACGAACATATTGCCAAAGTCAGCCTCAATAAGCATTTCAAGAGCTTCGTGTGCGGTGCGATAAAGCTTCGGCAGATCAAATAATCTGTTTATCGGGTCGGATATGATTACTTTTAAGCCAAATTCCTTTGCAAGCTCGGAAAATATATTTATATCGTGCTCGCTGTGCAGAAAAAGAAACACATCACCTTTATACACAAAATCGTGTGAATTGGCAAAATGCCGCCCAATTTCCTCTTTCAGATGCCGTTTTCCCGCATATTCATTGTTGTAAACCGTAAGGTCAATAAGGGCAAACGCCGTAGGCTTGAAATCTGCCAAATATGTATTTGCCGTTTGTAGTCGAAAATACGACTCGGACGGAAAACCGCCGCCAAGCAAATGCATAAGTATTTCCTCTGTTGTTTCAAACGGTTTGTCCTGCCTGCTTGCTTCAATAAATAACTGTTTGGACAGTATCATTTCGATTTGTTGCCAAATTTCCGGCGAAATTTTCTGCAAATGCCCATCGGCATCAATGCAGATTAAATATCCGAGCCTTACGCCTGTGCTGATAAGCGGTGCAAAACGCCTCTTGTATGCGCTCTCATCCAATTTAATATAGTCGGCTTCTCCCGCACAAAGGGCATCATTTTTGCTTATAATCGCACCGATTTCATATGTAATCATACCGCAAGCAATCGCATCCTTAAAAAGTCTGTCGAAAAAAATGGGCGGACTGAAATGTGCGACAATATGAAATGTTTCATCTATTATTAACAGCGGACATTTAAGCAAAATTCCCACATCTTCGGCAAGCTTTTTTATATCATCCTGTTCAAAAAATTCGTTTATAAGCGGTTGAACGATGCAGTTCTCCCATTTATGTTTACTCATCCGCATCACTCCTTTTTTTATTGTGCAGACAGCACAAAACACTATATATTTATTGTACCACGAACTTATTGTTTTTTCAATAGAAAATTGTATAATATAGTTAAAAGATAAGAAATGGAGTGAGTCCAATGAGTGAGTAATAATATAAAGTAAACAGAAAATATCCTGCGATGCGACATAACCGCAGTGCAAGATTTTATATATAAAATACAATATATTAAATTGGAGGAATGACTTATGTTACCGAGTATTTTTGGAGAAAATATGTTTGATGATTTCTTTGACGGAGGTTTCTTCGGAGCACATAATCCGTTGTACGGAAAGCACGCAAGAAATTTGATGAAGACCGATATTCACGAAAAAGACGGTGCATATGAAATTGCCGTTGATTTGCCGGGCTTCAAGAAAGATGAGATTAGCCTTGATGTGAAGGACGGTTATCTCACAATCAGTGCCGAAAAAGGTCTTGACAAGAACGAAGAAGACAAAAAAGGCAGAGTTTTAAGACAGGAACGCTATGCCGGTGTTTGTACAAGGAGCTTTTATGTCGGAGATGTTACTCCCGAAGATGTAAAAGCAAAATATAAATCAGGTGTTTTGACCATTGTTCTTCCGAAAAAAGAACAGAAAAAACTTGATACAACAAGCAAAATTGCTATTGAGTAATTTTATTAAACGAAAGGGGCGTGTTCTCAATAAGTGAATTATCACTAAATTGAGGCAACGCCCTCTTTTTCCGCCCAAAATGAGGCTTTTTTTCATAGCATTGTCAAATCCTACAATGGTTAAAGCTGGTGAAAATGGTGTACTTTTTGAATTTCTTTGACTGGGTGGTGTACTTTTTGAATTTCTTACCTTAAAAATGCCCCCAAAATGTACCTTTTTGCCCGTCTTTGCCACGTAAGAAATCACATTTGTATACCAAGCAAATGTGATTTCTTTTTTGCCCAAAAACCGCATAACCACGCGCTTTTTCGGGCTTTCGGAGATTTTTCCGGAGGTCTTATTTTTTTGTAAGAACAGCAAAAAATGAGCAAAAATATTTCCGGATCAGCTTATGTTACAGAAAAAAACTTGACAAGTGTACTTCAAGGTTTTGAACCAAAATGCCCGAAACCCGCGTGGCCAGGCCATTTCTTGAATTTTTGCAAAAAAGTGTACTTTTGGTCTTATTACAAATTTTCGCAAAAATCGGAGTACAGGAAGGGACTTGAGCCCTTCAAAGCCGCATAATTACTTACTTTTTCAAAATAGTTCAAGCCCCTGTTGTAGACCTGTTTATACTTTTTAAGCACTGAAAATGATGAAGAGAGGAGCTTCGGCTCTTTATTTTTTGCAGAGAGAAGTCGCCTTTATGATTGCGAGTCAAGAGTAACGAAAAAATGCGCAAATGGTGTTCAAATTGCATTTATTACCCCCTAATATGTACCTTTTGGTAGCACACACCTTGTAACA
Organism: uncultured Ruminococcus sp.; assembly: GCA_902784685.1. GTDB lineage: Bacteria > Bacillota > Clostridia > RUG12999 > RUG12999 > RUG12999. Next base: position 49 of record CACZWA010000116.1, on the reverse strand, counting down.
TAGTACCTTTTGGTAGTAAACATACACGTCGGAACAAGTTACGCTTGTT
>CACZWA010000115.1 GCA_902784685.1 uncultured Ruminococcus sp. | reverse complement strand
GTGAAGCGATAGCGGAACGACCAGCCAGCACCCGGCAGCGCAAGCTTGCCGGGTTTTGTGCATTCTTGGGAAAATTAATATAGCGGTGTATAGGTTCAAGTCCTGTCATCCGCACCACCTATGGAATAACTTTTGTATACCAAGCAAAAGTTATTCTTTTTTTACGCGCAAACCGCATAACGACGCGCTTTTTCGGACTTTCGGAGATTTTTACGGAGGTCTTATTTTTTTGTGAAAACAGCAAAAAATGAGCAAAAATAATTCCGGATCAACTTATGTTACAGAAAAATCGGTAAGGGTGCGTGTTCAGGGATTTGAACCAAAATCCCCGAAACCCGCATAGTAGAGCCATTTCTGGATTTTTTGCGAAAAAGTGTACTTTTGGTCTTATTACAAAATTACGAAAAAAGCGGAGCGAAGTAAGGGACTTGAACCCTTCAAACCCGCATAAATACAGACTTTTTCAAAATAGTTCAAGCCCCTGTTGTAGAGCTGTTAGCACTTTTGACAACATAATGAATTCGGTTTTACAGAATATTCTGAACCTCAACCTCGTGTTTGATTGTGTAATCCACTGTGTTTTTTGTATGACAGGAACATCAACGCTCTGTGGTGAAAGTCCACCGAGGCGTTGTTACCGATGAACTCAAAAGCGACTTGCAAGTTTCACACCGTGAGGTGTGAGAGAAGAACGGATAGCGAAATCGTACCCTAACAGACAGAAACCTGATACACAGGCGTATTAAGCGGATAAGTTGGCGCAAATTTTGCTTAAATATGTTGCATACATAAAATTATGAATTTTAACTTTGCATGAATAAAAAGATGAAAAAACATTCGCCAAGAATTGAAAAATAGCACCGCAAGGGGCGTAGTTCAAAGATGAAATCTTTGTTTTTGGGGTTTGGGGCGATAGCCTCAACAAGCAAAAATGAGAAAAATCGTGCAATACGAAATTTCTCATTTTTTTGCTTTTAGGTCATAAAAGCATTGCTTGCTGAAGACTGCAATTTTCTAAAAAGATGAAAATTACTCCCTCGACGATATAAAAAGTGCCAGGTAGCACAATAGCGACTCGGCACAATAAAACTACTTAGGCATAGGCAAATTATATAATATTAAATATATTAATAATATTTTTATTTTTGCTGACTGCGTGCTTATATGCCACAGCAGTACCGCTTTTAGGCTGATAATCACTTATTGAGCGTTTGCTCATCTTCCGCCTTTTGGGAAGATAGTTTTCGTCATAGTAAAATATACAAATATCGCTTACCCGTATCCAATCCTCAAGCCCTTCATCAGTAATAGCGGTGCAGAATATCTACTTTTCCATTATACCTCATAATTGTCAAATTTTCAATACGAAAAAAAAACAAAACTTCAAGCTAAGGAGCAAATACCGGTTTTGGTAAATGCTCCTTCGTTTTTTCTTGCTTGAAATTTTATCCGAGAATAGCTTTCAAATCTTCCTCCGGCGTAGAAATCGGTGCGATGTTATAGTGTTCTACCAGATAATTCAGCACATTTGGAGAAACAAATGCAGGCAGTGACGGACCAAATCGAATATTTTTAATGCCGAGATACAGAAGCGTAAGCAATACACATACCGCTTTTTGTTCATACCATGAAAGAATTATAGACAGCGGCAAATCATTTACTTCGCAGTTAAATGCTTCGGCAAGTGCAACCGCAACCTTTACTGCGCTGAACGCATCGTTGCATTGCCCCATATCCATAATACGCGGCAGACCGCCAATTGTACCCAAGTCAATATCGTTAAACCTATATTTACCGCAAGCAAGCGTCAACACTACCGTATCGGACGGTGTTTGCTTTACAAGCTCTGTATAGTAATTTCTTCCCGGCTTTGCTCCATCGCAGCCGCCAACGAGGAAGAAGTGTTTTATAGCACCGCTTTTCACCGCATCAACTACTTTATCGGCAACACTCAAAACAGTACCGTGTCCGAATCCCGTTGTTACGGTTTCACCGCCGTTTATTCCCGTAAATGTTGTATCTTTTTCATAGCCGCCAAGTTCCAAAGCCTTTTCGATAACGGGAGTAAAATCCTTATCCTCACCGATATGAACAAGTTCGGGATATGAAACGACCTCCGTTGTAAACACTCTGTCCTTATAGCTTTCTTTCGGCGGCATCAAGCAGTTGGTGGTGAACAGAACCGGCGCGGGAATATCTGCAAATTCCTTCTGCTGATTTTGCCATGCGGTCCCGAAATTACCTTTAAGATGAGAATATTTCTTTAATTCGGGATAACCGTGAGCGGGCAGCATTTCGCCGTGTGTATATATATTGATGCCTTTGTCTTTTGTCTGCTCCAAAAGCTGTTTTAAATCATACAAATCGTGACCTGAAATTACGATAAACGGGCCCTTTTCTACTTTAAGCGGAACTGTTGTCGGAACAGGAGTTCCGTAAGTTTCTGTGTTTGCCCTGTCCAAAAGCTCCATACAGGAAAAATTGTATTGACCTACTTCCAAAACGATGGGAAGCAGCTGTTCCATATCCCAATCTTCGCCTATTGCAAATAACGCCTTGGCAAAAAACTCATTTACCTTTTTGTCCTCATATCCGAGAACACCGGCATGATATGCGTATGCCGCCATACCGCGAATACCGAAAAGGATCAATGATTTCAGTGAGCGAATATCCTCATCTGCGTTCCAAATGAGATCCATATCATAATCATCGTTTCTGCTGCAGGGAGAAGCGCACGACGAGCAGTTCGGAACAAGCTTGACTTTTTCTGCGTGAACTTCATCAATCAATGAAGAAATCGTTTGCTCATTGAAATTGACATTTGTGATTGTTGTGAAAAGCCCTTTGATCATTAGCTTGTATGTATTCTCAGTTGCCACAGTATCTCCGACTGTTGCCCGTGCAAGACCGATCAACGCTCCTGTCAGTTTGTCTTGCAGCTTTGCGATGTCCGATGTCTTTCCGCAGACACCCGCTTTTCCCATACAGCCTTTTCCGCCTGCCGTTTGTTCACATTGAAAACAAAACATTTGATTACACATTTTTTAATACCTCCATAAAAAATTATTCTATAATATTTCCGTCGGTTGAAATGGTTACAACACGCCACGGAATAAATTTACCGCTTGCTTGAAGTGCATTTTTAGCCGCATTTTCCAAACCACCGCAGCAAGGCACCTCCATACGAACGATGGTTACACTTTTTATATCATTGTTCCTTATTATTTCAGTAAGCTTTCCGGTATAGTCGCCTTCATCAAGTTTTGGGCAGCCTATAAGCGTTATAGCTTTGTGAATAAACTCATTATGAAAATTACCATACGCATAAGCAGTGCAGTCGGCGGCAATCAAGAGATTCGCCCCGTCAAAATAGGGTGCATTTACCGGTACAAGCTTTATCTGAACCGGCCATTGTGAAAGCCTGCTGACATTGACCGACGATACAGACGGAGAAACTT
>CACZWA010000114.1 GCA_902784685.1 uncultured Ruminococcus sp. | reverse complement strand
ATAAATCGGAAATATTGAGAAAAGCTGAACAAACACCGATAGACTTGTAGTGTCAATTAAGGTTTTGATTGTAAATCCTTTCCCCAAACTTTTTAAGCCAATAAGCAAAAACAACCCGTTAATAACAAAAAAACTTGCTCCCGGCGGGATTTTTGCGGTATGATAAAGTATTGTCGATAAGCCGGAAACTCCTCCGCCTACTATTTTATTCGGTGTTAAAAATAAGCCTATTCCCATTCCTGTTAAGAATGTCCCAAATATAGTGATTAAAAAATCTTTTGTGTTTTTCATTTTTTACCTTTTTACCCTTTGAACATTATAAGTATTGCTTATAGTACAACTCCGTCTTTAAAAATTGATATTTCCTCGTAACCGTTTTCCTCATTTTTGGTTCTTTTGCCGTTTGCGACCTCTAAAATATAATCGGTAAGCTCGTCCGTTAAATCTCTTTCTATAAGTCCGCTTGCGTCAAAATCAATCCAGTTTTTCTTTTTTTCGGCAAGAGCCTTATTTGTAGATATTTTTACAGTCGGCACAAAGGTTCCGACAGGCGTTCCCCTACCCGTTGTAAACAGTATCAAATTAACGCCTGCCGCCATAAGGTTGGTTATAGCAACAATATCGTTTCCCGGTCCGTTAAGGAGAGACAGTCCGCTTGTTTTTACGGTATCTCCGTAATCAAGAACATCAGTAACCGCCGCAAGTCCGCCCTTTTGCACACAACCGAGAGATTTTTCCTCCAAAGTTGTAATTCCGCCTGCTTTATTTCCCGGCGAAGGGTTTTCATATATAACCTGATTATGCTTTGTGAAATAGTCTTTAAAATTATTTATAAGATTTACGGTTTTGTCAAAAACATCTTTATTTATGCATCGTTTCATTAAAAGATGCTCCGCTCCGAACATTTCGGGAACTTCGGTTAAAACGCACATTCCTCCAAGCGAGGTTAACCTATCGCAAAACCTGCCCACAAGCGGATTTGCGGTTATGCCCGAAAAGCCGTCGCTTCCTCCGCATTTAAGTCCTACTTTAAGCTTTGACAGCGGCACGGGCACTCTTTTATCCTTTGAGGCATTCGCCTGAAGCTCCTTTACAAGCCTTATTCCTTCGGCAATTTCGTCCTCTGTTTCCTGTGCAATCAAAAATTTTACTCTTTTTTCATTCACATTGCCGAGAACCTTTTTAAATTCGGGAATATTGTTGTTTTCGCAACCAAGTCCCATAACAAGAACGCCGCCGTTATTCGGGTTTTTTACAAGCCCCTTTAAAATAAGCTGTGTTGTCTTGTGGTCGTCACCGAGCTGCGAACAGCCGAAAGGATGCGTTACGCATTTTGCGCCCGTTTCGCTTGCAATTTTTTCGGCGGATTTATTTATGCAGCCTACCGTACAGACAATCAAAACATCATTTCTTATTCCGACATTTCCGTCCTCACGTTTATAGCCCATAAAAGTTCTGTCGCTTTTAAGGTACTCCGCTCCGCCCCCATAAGGCTCATACTTATATTCAAGCACACCCGAAAGGTTTGTTTTCATATTATGCGAATGAACATGCTCACCTTTTTTTATGTCCTGCGTTGCGTGACCTATCGGCTGACCGTATTTAATTATATTTTCACCGTTTTTTATATCACGCGCGGCATACTTATGGCCGTCATTTAAATTAACCTCAACATTATCAAGCTTATTTATTAACATATTTTTCTACCTCGCACGCAAGATAAGACAAATCCTCGTCCCAAAGTTTTTTGTTTGCAAGTATATCTTTAACCGAGGCGGTTTTCATAAACTCACACACCTCTTTATCGTCGTTTGTCATATCCGTACGATAAAAATCTATAAGCTTTGCAAAAGAGAAGATAAGCGTTTTCGGCATTTTGTTATATCTTTTTATGTATTCAGTAATTGACGGCAAAACTCTTACCTTAAATTTGCTTACCGAATTAAGCGCTATTGATGAAAGATAGTGCTTTATATACGGGTTTGCGAAGCGTTTAAGTACGTCGTCGGCGTACTGTTTTAATTCTTCTTTCGGCAGGTCCAATGTCGGTATAATTTCGTCATAAACACATGCCTTAATATGCGCAAGCATTTTTTCATCGTCAATACAGGATTTCACGGTATCAAAGCCGCAAAGAAGCGCATACGGCACAAGCGAAGTATGTGCGCCGTTTAAAATTCTCACCTTTCTTGTTCGGTACATTTCAAGATTATCCGTTAAAATTACATTTAAACCGCATTTATCAAAAGGAAGTTCCGAAAATAAGTCATTATAGCCTTCAATTACCCAGAGATGAAAATATTCTGAGGTGTTGAGCATTTTGTCGTCTATCCCTAAATTCTCGTCTTTTGGATAACCTGTGTTTATGCGGTCTACAAGCGTATTACAGAAGATGTTTTCGTTTTCAATCCAAGCCTTGAAATCAGCGTCAAAATTCCACAAGTCGGCATACTTTAAAATGCACTTTTTAAGGTTAGCGCCGTTTTTGTCAATAAGCTCGCACGGCAAGAATACAAAGCCGCAAAGCCCCAAGTCGAAACGCTTTTTAAGGAGCTGTGTAAGCTTTGCAGGAAAGGTTTTTGCAGGTCTGTCCGTTATTTTATCGTTTTTGTCAAAGCAAATTCCCGCCTCTGTCGTATTTGAAATAATAAATCTGAAATCGGGATTTTCAGCCAGCTTTAAATATTCTTCAAAATCGTCATACGGCTTTACGCACCTTGAAATTACATCTATTTTCTTTGTTTCAACGCCCTCAAGTCCTCGGCATATGTGTGTGTATTCACAATTCTGTGCCGAGAGCATATCGCACATACCTTTTTCTATCGGCTGAACTACAACAACTTTGCCCTCAAAATCCGTCTTTTCATTTACTGCTTGCAGCATCCAATCCGCAAATCCGCGAAGAAAACCGCCTTCACCGAACTGCAATATTTTCTCTTTCATCATTTAAACATCTCCTTCTAAACGCTTATAAAAATACAAACAATTTTAAAAATTATAATCTTTAAGATACTCTTTTGTGTTTTCACACATCTCATAAAAAAGCTTTACAGCGTCATCAAGCTTGCAGGTTACAAGCGGGTCATTTATAAAAGCGTCTGATATTTTACCGATATTTCTTTCGGCTATTCCTTCCGATACAAGTTCCTGCTCGCCGCAAACTCTTGAAATAAGCGGATATATGGCTTTCGGTACATTTCCTGCAAAAACAGGTGTAATGCTTCCTGAGCGGAAAACCGCATTTGTTTCCACAACCGCACCAAGCGGAAGGTTCGGGATTTGCCCCATATTCGGTATATTTACGTTTGTAACAAGCTCACAAAGTCCAAGTAACGCTCTTATTTGATTTACTCCTTCTTCACCTGTTCCTATAATTTTTACGTTTTCTTCACCGTTTACAAGCCTTCTGCTTTTTTCAAGCCGCTCTTTCAGCTGATTTTTTCTCCACGACACAGGTGTTAATCCAAAATGCATTTCTTTTACTCTTTCGGGACTTGCAAGATACCATTTTCCCTCGCAAAATTCAGCCAAATGCCTGTCGCCTG
>CACZWA010000113.1 GCA_902784685.1 uncultured Ruminococcus sp. | reverse complement strand
GCGTCTTATTACAGCTTTAAAAGGGTAGCTAAGTCCGCTGTTACGAGCATAGACAAAAACGGAGATGAATTTTCGGCATACGTTTCAAACGTTTCTTCCTAAAGCATAACCGCAAAAATAAAGCTTGTCTTTTTAAACCCCGATACCTCCGATACTGTGCTTTTTGGCGAAAAAACAGCAGATATTCCTGCATACAGCAGTGCGGTAGAATTTAGCTTTAAAGAAAGCGATTTGCCGACAGGATATATTCCGATAATAACGGCGGAATATAGCGGCAATAAAGACCGTTCTTTCTATAAAAGCGGCTGTCTTGATATACACCCTGCCGAAGTTGAATTTACAAAAACAGACGAATATATCACCGTAAAATCACAAAAATACATTCACTGCGTGGAAATCGAAGGCGACGCGGTATTTGAAGATAACTATTTCAGCCTTATGCCTTCCGAGGAGAAAAAAATACGCTACAAATTAAAAAGCGACTCCTCTCCCATTACGGTAAACGGATATACAATAAGCGGCAATAAATAATTTTTATGTATAAATATCAAGGTGCGGCAAATAAATAAAGCATATTCATAAGCTCGTTAAACGGAGAAAACATTATGAAACAGAAAACATATATATGTATAGATTTAAAGAGTTTTTACGCCTCGGTAGAATGTGCTGAACGGGGACTTGACCCAATGACTACACGGCTTGTCGTTGCCGACCCCGAAAGGACGGATAAGACAATTTGCCTTGCGGTAAGCCCTGCTCTTAAAGCGCTCGGCGTTAAAAACCGTTGCCGTGTCTTTGAAATTCCGAAAAATATCGACTATATTATGGCGCCTCCGAGAATGAAGCTTTATATAGAATATGCCGCAGAAATTTATTCAATATATCTAAGCTATATAGCAAAAGAGGACATTCATGTATATTCAATAGACGAGGTTTTTATGGATGTTACGGACTACCTTTCGCTTTACGGAATGACCGCAAAAGAGCTTGGTATAAAGCTGATGAACGAGGTTGAAAGCAGACTTGGCATACGTGCAACCTGCGGCATTGGTACAAATCTTTACCTTACCAAAATTGCTCTCGATATAACCGCCAAACATTCACCCGACTTCATAGGCTATCTAAACGAGGAGCTTTACAAAAAAACCTTGTGGAATCACAAGCCTTTAACGGATTTTTGGCGAATCGGCGCAGGCACGGCAAAGAGACTTGAAAGTCTCGGAATATATACAATGGGCGAACTTGCCGCCGCAAATGAGGAGCTTTTATACCGAAAATTCGGCATTGACGCCGAGCTTCTTATTGACCACGCTCACGGAGTCGAGCCTACAACCATTGCCGATATAAAAGCATATAAGTCAAAAACAAACTGCCTTACTTCGGGGCAGGTGCTTATGTGTGATTATAATCACGAGGACGGGAAAATTATCGTGAAGGAAATGATGGACTCCCTATGCCTTGAAATGGTTGACAAGGAGCTTGAAACAAAATCCGTAACTCTTACGGTAGGTTATTCAAACAAGCTCAAAAAGGCTTCTGCTCACGGCACAATTTCAGTCTCTACTCCTACAAACGCCGACAAGGTGTGGATAGAAAAAGTTACGGAGCTTTATGAAAAAATTGTTGATCCGGTTTGTGATATAAGACGAATAAACATCTGCTGTAACAATGTTATAAAAGAGGGCAGTGAAGCTCACCAGTTAAGCCTTTTTGAGGAGAAAAACGAGGAACTTGAAAAAAATAAAACTCTGCAAAAGGCGATTATTGAAATAAAAAAGAATTTTGGTAAAAATGCCGTTTTTAAAGGAATAGACCTCGAAAAAAACGCAACGGCTCTTGAACGCAACAGGCAGATAGGAGGGCATAAAACAGGTGAATAACAAAAAGAGAGAAAAAATGTCCACGCTTGAACGTGCAAAGCAGTTTGCTCCGTTTTCGCCGTTGTCGGGTCTTGGAAAGGCGCTAAGAGAACGTGAAAAAATTTATGTCGCAAAGGCAGAGCTTTCTCTTGAACGTGCCGAGGAGCTTTCACAAAAGCTTGCGGAAACAGAAAAGGGTATGTACATAAAACTTGTGTACTATTCAGAGGGCGACTATATTTCATGCGAGGGGCTTGTGAGCCGTATTGACAAAATCGGCAGAAGTCTGACGGTTGTAAAAAACAAAATAGCCTTTGATGATATTTACGAAATCTGCCGAATTATACAATAAAACGGTTGTTTTGTCTATTGATTTTAATTTGCGTTTGCTGTATTCTAAAAATATACGGCAAACGCTTTTTGTATCAAATCAAGAAAAGAGGTAGAAAAATGAAGGTAAAAATAGGAATTGTCGGCTTTGGTGAGTTTTCGTTCAGCTATATGGATTTATGGACAACTCATCCGCTTGTTGAAAAAGTTGTCGGCGCTGAATTTTTGCCTGAGCGCAGACAGAAAGCTCACGAACAGTTCGGCATAAAAATGTATGAAAGCTACGAGGAAATGATGGAAAAAGAACCCGACATCAACTGTGTCGCTATTTTCTCACAGCGTCATCAGCACGGTCCTATGGTTATTGATGCCATGAAGAGAGGAAAACACGTCTTTTCCGCAGTACCTATGGGTATTACGGAGGACGAGGTTATGGAAATATTAAGGCTTGCAAAAGAAACAAGACAGATTTATATGATGGCCGAAACCTGCTATTATTTCCCATGTGCAGTATGGTGCAGAGAAAAATTCAAAGAGGGCGCTTTCGGCAAATTTGTTTACGGTGAATCGCAGTATTATCACGATATTATGGATATGTTCGGTTCGTTCTCCGCACAGGGCGATAAATGGAAACGTGTTGCCGGCATACCGCCGATGTTCTACTCAACACACTCAATGTCAATGCTTTTCTCGGCAATCGACGACTATCCTGTTGATGTAACCTGTTTCGGCTATGAAGATACCCAGGGTGACGACATTTACGGAAAAGGCAAAAACGACTGGGATAATCCCTTCTCAAACGAAACTGCAATACTCCATATGAAAAAAGGCGGAATTGCAAGAATTAACGAGTTCAGACGCTGCGGAAACGTGCGCCCCACATCGTATATAACAGGTCTTTACGGCGATACCGGTACTTATGAAGGTAGCGGAAACCAGCACCTTTTCAGCAGAAACGATGCTTACAACGACCACGAGTTCACCTCGGTTGACGTAAGCGATGAGATAAACACTTTCAATTTCCTTGCCGATAAGGACACAATGAAAGACGGCGACGGCAGAATAGATTATAAGTATATGAGCGGCTTTTCAAGAGTTCATAACACGGCAAGACTTCCGAAATCATTCTTAAATCTTGAAAAGACTGCTCTTTACCCCACAAGTGTTGTCGGTCATAACGGTTCTCACCCGTTCCTTGTTGACGACTTTGTCCGTGCGGTTATAACAGGCAAATTGCCTCCGGTTAATCCGTGGATGGCGGCTCATTACACAATCACAGGAATATATGCGCATAAAAGCGCAATGATGGGTGCAAAAACCCTTAAACTTCCCGAAATCGGCGAACCTCCGGCAGATTGGGAAACAATAGATTTTGACGATATAAAATATTAAT
>CACZWA010000112.1 GCA_902784685.1 uncultured Ruminococcus sp. | reverse complement strand
TTCTGTGCGGCTCTGCCGACAGCTTTCATGGTATATGCCGAGAACAGGCAGGGGAGCATAGCGCCTACAAAAAGACCGATAAGCACAGAAGGATAGGTAATTTGCAGGTCAAGCTCAAAGTTAAGTGTTTTTACTTTATCCGTATATGAAACAATAAGTGCAAGCGCTGTAAGTGCGGCAGAACCGATTGCAAAGCCTTTGCCTGTTGCCGCTGTTGTGTTGCCGAGAGAATCAAGCGCATCTGTACGCTCACGAACAGTTTCTTCAAGTCCCGACATTTCAGCTATTCCGCCTGCGTTATCGGCAACAGGACCGTAAGCATCTGTTGCAAGGGTTATACCGAGAGTTGAAAGCATACCTACCGCCGAGATACCTATGCCGTAAAGTCCTTGCTGAAAAGCATTTGCCGCAGTCGAAAAACCGCCTGCAAAATAATAGCTTGCCATAACCGATATACCTATAATAACAACAGGAATGGCGGTTGACAACATACCGAGAGATAAACCGTCAATAATAATTGTAGCGCTTCCTGTTTCAGAAGACGAAGCAAGATTTCTTGTTGGTTTATATGAGTCGGATGTATAATACTCTGTGAAGAAGCCAATAAGCACACCTGCAATAAGTCCCGAAAGTACTGCGCCGAAAATACCCTTCTTTTCGGGGAGAATCTGGAAAATTATAATTGCAGAACAGATTGCAGAAAGTATAGCGCTTATATAAGTTCCTTTACGGAGCGATGAAAGCAGATTTTTCTGCGTTGCATTTTCCTTTGTTTTAACAAAGAAAGAACCGATTATTGAAGAAATAATCCCTATTGCCGCTATAAGCATAGGTACTATAACGCCGTTAAACTGTAGCCCTGCCGCAACTGCAAGCGCACCGCACGAAATAACAGAGCCGACATACGACTCATAAAGGTCTGCACCCATTCCTGCAACGTCACCGACATTGTCACCGACATTATCGGCAATACATGCAGGGTTTCTGGGGTCGTCCTCGGGAATACCTGCTTCAACCTTACCTACAAGGTCAGCACCTACGTCTGCGGCCTTTGTGAAAATACCGCCGCCAACTCTTGCGAAAAGAGCCATGGAGCTTGCGCCCATACCGAAGGTAAGCATAGCCGCCATTATTGTTTCTATCTGTCCCGGATAAATGGCGTTAAGAATAATAAACCATACACTTATATCGAGAAGTCCGAGACCAACAACGGTAAGACCCATAACCGAGCCTGACGCAAAAGCAATTTTCAGACCTTTGTTAAGGCTTTCTCTTGCGCCGTTTGCTGTTCTGGAATTTGCATATGTTGCAATTTTCATACCGACAAAGCCAGAAAGTCCCGAAAAGAATCCGCCGGAAAGAAATGCAAAGGGAACGCAAAAATGCCTACCGTTTTATACTGGCGTTTAAGATATGCCATTGCACCTTTTCGTATTTTGGCGCTTATTTCCTGCATTTTTTCTGTTCCTTCGGGTTTTGACTTAACCGAATAAAACTGAATAATCGCATAAATAATTGCAATTATTGCCGCACAAAGCACTGCATAAGGTGAAATTTTTTCAAACATCAAAAAACCTCCAATTATAAAGTTAAACATATTCTACCATATTTAAAAAACTTTGTCAAGAAAAAAAACTAAAAAGCGACACAAAACTCACTAAATTATATTTGTTTTTTACAAAAATATAACTAATGATTCTTTGTTTTAAAAGGCTTGCGTTTTTCAATTTCTTCTTTGATTTTGGTAGCAAGCTCACGTTCTTTTTCAAGATATGCTTTAAGTTGTTCGGCAATAGGGGTTTCTGAATAAAGTGCAAAAATAAAATTTGCTTTTTTCTTTTGACGTTCACGGGTACGGCGCACAGTTTCTTTAAGCCCTTCGTAACGTACAACAATTTGATTGTCGTCCGCAAATGCTTTAATTTTAACAAGAAGATTGGCAGAGAAAATAACATCAATTATAAAAATCCCGAAAAACATTCCGATAAAAAATGAAAAAGTTAAATTGTTTGAAAGCCATAAAAGCGCATTTAAAATATAAGGGTGAATAAGAAAATAATACGCAGCCCCCAAAATTGCCCAAAAGAACGAAAACAGGGGACAGATTATGCCCTGAATGTTGCCCTTGCGGTCGCTGTAATCCCAAAGTTTTACATTCATACCTTTGATAAAAATAATTCCGGCTATGTATTCTATAAGCGTCATAAACACAGCCATAGTAAGGAAAAGAACAATTTTATTAAGAATATAATTATCTATTAAAGAATACTGTTCAAGGCTTGCAAGAAGGTACAGTATGCAAAGTCCGAAGCCGTAAATAGGAAGACACGGACCTGTTAAAAAGCCCGGATTTATCCATTTGTTTTCGGCATTCGTTTTTACAAGAACAAAATGTCTGTAAAAAACTTCAAGACACCAACCGAGCATACTGCCGATTGAGAATAGAAACGTAAGAATTAATAAAATATTCATAATAATCTCCTTTTCGTGTGAAACAATTACCCTTCAAGCGCCGCAAAAAAAAGCTCGTAAAAGTCACTCCATGAATCAAAAGCTTCCGTACCGCCGCCGTTTACGCTTCTGAGCATAGCAGAGCAAAATTCCTCACCGCCGCCGATAAGCTCTCCGAGCGAAATATCAATTCCGTATTCACTGCTTTTTGCGCAGAAAGCAAGCAGAGGGTCTGAAGAATTTTTTGTTTTTAAAAGTTCGGCTTTTATTTTATCGTCCGATAAAGCAAGATGAAGCAATTTATCAAGCTTTTCACCCATATTTATATCCCCTTAAATAACAATTTTATACACTTAAATTTTACCATAAAAAAGGAAAAAAGTCAATTACTTACTTTATAACTAATAAAATACTTGATTTAACTGCGAAAATATGTTAAAATGAATATAAATGTTTCTCGGAGGTAAGCTATGCAGAACGTAAAACAAAATACTTGTGCTTTAATAACGGCGCTTATCTGGGGTACGGCTTTTGTGGGGCAAAGTATATGCTCTAAATATTTAGGTCCGTTTACTACAACAGCGCTGCGCTCGGTTATTGCCGCAATTTTTCTTACAATTGTTGTATTTATTTTGCGAAAAATCAAAGGTCAGAAATCTATTTTTGCAGATAGAATATATTTTAAAAATCTTCTTAAATCGGGGATAATTTGCGGAATACTCCTTGCGGCGGCGACAAATCTTCAGCAAACCGGAATAGGAGATACAGGCGCAGGGAAAACGGCTTTTATAACCGCCATGTACGTTGTTATTGTGCCTCTTTTGGGGATTTTTGTCGGTAAAAAGGCAGGCACAAACGTTTGGGCGGCAGTTTTTGTTGCAGTTATCGGGTTTTATTTTCTCTGCCTTTACGGAGAAGGTAAAATCGGCATAGCTTTAAGCGATTTATTTGTGCTTCTTTGTGCATTTATGTTTTCGGTACATATAATAACCGTTGACCGTGTAAGCGAGGGATTAGACGGCATTGAGCTTTCGTGTGTGCAGTTCTATGCTTCGGCTGTCGTTTCTTTAATATGTATGTTTTTTACGGAAAAAGTGTCGGTAAGTGATATACATAGCTGCGCCCTGCCGCTTCTTTATATTTCCGTATTCTCAAGCGGTATTGCATACACCTTGCAAATTATTGCACAAAAAGGCTCAAATCCGACTGTAATTAGCCTTATTTTTACCCTTGAATCTGTTTTTGCAATACTTGCCGAGCATATCATTGCAGGAAGCATGGCAAAGCCTATGATGTGGTGGGAAACTCTCGGATGCACACTTATATTTCTTGCTGTTGTTTTTTCACAGATACCCTTCAAGAAAAAAACGTAAAAAGAACAGAGAAGGGGGATTCTCTGTTCTTTTTGTGAAAAAGGGGGATTTGCCGATACGGCAAATACAAATGTGTATATTTATGAGGTCACTTATAGTATTGACTTAATTTTTTAAAATATACAGAGGAAATTAAAATGAGTTTTAAATATAAAGTATATTCTGAAGCATTAAAAGAAAAATACGGAGAAAAAGTCTACAAGCTTCCGATTAATCTTCCGCTAACCTGCCCCAACCGTGACGGAACAAAAGGAACGGGAGGCTGTATTTTTTGTGGGGAAACGGCGGCAGGTTTTGAAAGTCTGCCGTGCAATATGAGCATAAAAAGTCAGCTTGAAAGGAATATGGATTATATAGGAAGCCGCTACGGAGCAAAAAAATTTATAGCTTTTTTTCAGAATTTTACCAACACTTATACCGATACCGAAACATTTCGGAAAAATATATACGAAACCGCAATAGCGAATATTGTTGAAACTTGTGTATCAACAAGGCCGGACTGTATTTCGGAAAAGTATCTTGATATATTAAAGGAGTTTTCTGTGGAAACCGGAATTAATGTTTCGCTGGAACTCGGACTACAATCGTCTAATGAAAATACGCTTAAAATAATTAACCGAGGTCATGGGCTTAAAGAATTTGAAAATGCCGTAAAACTTGTACATTCTTACGGTTTTCCTGTGTGCGCTCATGTTATAATCGACCTGCCGTGGGATACGGACGATGACGTTATAAAAACCGCAAAAATACTTTCTCGCCTTAAAGTTGAAGGCGTTAAAATGCACTCTCTTTATGTTGTTAAAGGTACAAAGCTCGCCGAAATGTACGAAAGCGGAGAAGTAACGCTTCTTTCAAAGGACGATTATGTAAGGCGAGCAATTTTGTTTCTTAAATATCTTGATAAGAATTGTGCGATTGAAAGAATAATCGGCAGAGCACCACTAATCTTTTTATTATATAAATATTAAAGCAAAATCACTAAATTGTTATTTTAATTAGTTTGCTTGCGGTAGACCGAGTTTGTCAGCACTCTGAAGCAATCCCACAGGGAGATTGCTCAAAAACTTAACAGTATTATGCGGCGGTGAGAACAGATACTCTTGCCGCTGTTTCTTCACTCATAAAATTTTCGTCTTTTTCTACTTTTTCCCATTCTTCTGCCGTGCCCGCATAGTTTACAGATGATAGGGACAGCGTTTGTTCAAAAACCATACTTCCTGTTTTTTGAACAGAAAGAGGAATGTTTATTTGTTCAAGAGCGGTACAGCCGCTCACAAGTCCCGAAGGTAGCGTTGTAATTCCTTCGGGAATTTCAAGAGATTTTAAAAGTGTACAGCCCGAAAAAGCGTATTGTCCGAGAGTTGTGAGAGCAGTCGGCAGTACAATCCTTTCAAGCTTTGTACATTCACGAAATGCGTTTTTATCAATTGTAACAACCGGAGCAGGGATGGTAATTTCAGATATACCGCAACATTCAAAAGCAGAAGCGCCTATTTGAGTAAGCGTAGACGGAAGCTCAATTTGTTCAAGTTTTCTGCAGTTGTAAAAGGCACGCTGCTCAATTGCAATAAGGTTTCCTTCAAAATGTACGTCCGAAAGAGAGGTACACATACTGAACACTTCTTTTCTAAGGCTGTCAACATTTTTGGGTAACGTAATTTCCGTTATTGCTTCGCAGCCGAAAAACGCAGATTCTCCGAGCCTGACAAGCTTTGACGGAAGAACAAGGTTTTTAAGTTTACTGCAATACGCAAAAGCTCCGCTGCCTATGTAATTGATATTGCCCGGAAGCGAGATGCTTTCAAGCGAGCTGTTATTGTCAAAAGCATATTCCTTAACTGCGGTAAGATTGTCGGGGAGATTTATTTTTTT